>CAYNOF010001132.1:0-18043 GCA_964398335.1 uncultured Rhizobiaceae bacterium | reverse complement strand
CCGATCGCCGCCGCCGCGCCGCGGTTGCTGCCGCCCACCGCCAGGCCGATCAGGCCGCCCAGGATCGCGCCGGCGACGGCGCCGCCGCCCACCGTGCGGTCCTGCTCGGCGCGCTGGGCGCGGATGCGGCGCTGCTCGGGCGTCAGGTTGGGGTCGTTGGCGCCGTTGTCGACGCAGCCCGCGAGCAGCGGCACGCAGAGCACGCCGATCATCAGGGCGCGCAGCGAACGCGATTGCATCAGTCCGGGCATGAGGCCTCCTCAGGGCAAAGCCAGAATTTCCTTCAGCCAGGCGTCCGGTTGCGCGGCGCCCGACTTGCGGTAGGTGCCGGCCTGCCGGGCCGCGAGCTGGGCGTAGCGGTCCAGGTGGCCGACCTTGGTCTTGTCGAACTCGACCCGCAGCGTACCAAGCTGCTGCGTGATCGTGGAGTCGGCAAAATCCTGGGCGATCTGCACGATGGTGTCGGCGTAGTAGCGCACGTTGCCCTGCATCGCGGCGTTGGCCTCGCGCAGGCGGGCGTCGAGCGTGGCGACGTTCATGCCGGCGGCCTTCTGGGTCTCGCGGCTCTTCTCGAAATTGGCGATCAGGGTGCGGTCGGCCTTGATCTTGTCGGCGAGGAAGGCGGCCAGGCGCAAGAGGCTCTTGGACGCGCGCGAGCGCATGTTGAGCTCGTCGTCGAGCCGCTGGGCATAGGCGCGCTGCAGCGCCGTCAGCCGCGCGCGCACGTCGGGATCGGCCGAGGCGGAGATCAGCTTCTGGATCTCGCCCAGCGGGTCGCCCTGGGCGGAATCGCCGGGCCGCAGGGTCTCGATCTTGGGCAGCTCGGCCCAGGCCTTGCGGATCTCCTCCAGCCGCCGGGGCGTCGAGATCACCGGCGCCACCAGCGCCAGCCGGAAGCCGACGGTGGGCGAGCGGCGCGGCCCGTTGTCGTCGAACGGCGCCAGCTCGTTGCGGTAGGACGAGCGGATGTCCTCCTCCGAGGTCTGGTAATTGCCGCCCTTGATGACGAAGCCGCCGGCCTGGCCGTGCAGGCGGGCGAGCTTGTTGAGCCGGAAGGGCTCGAGCACGATCTCGTCGACATTGCCCAGGATGTCGTGCAGGCCGAGCGGATTGGGCTTCAGCGCGCCGACCAGCTGGACCTCGCCGTTGGACGATTTGGTGCCGCGGAACCAGACGTACTTCTCGATGCCGTCGGCCATCGGGAAGGTCTTGGCCTCGAACTCCGAGGGCGAGACGGCGACGCCGCCGCGCGCGGCGAACTCCCATTCGGCTTCGGTCGGCAGGCGCAGGAACCCGGGCGCGCCATCCTCGCGCGGCAGCTTGCCCTTGGCCTCCTTGAGCAGCCATTCGGTGTAGCGCTGCGCCGCGCGCATGCCGTCGTACCACGTGGTGCCGGTGGCCGGCCGCAAGCCGGCGCGCGTCGCCTCCTTGCACTCGCCCGCCATGGCGTCGAGCTGCAGCACCGTCGTCTCGTACTTGGCGAGGTAGTAGTAGCGCTTGCGCGCGTCGGCCTTGTCGGTGAAGGAACCCTCGATGTACTCGTAGCGGCTGGCCTCGGCGAAGGCGAAGCGCTCCTCGCTGCCGCCGATCACGATCTTGCGGTCCGACAGCATCCGCTCGTGCGGCACGTCGATGCGGCGGAAGGCCATCGCGCCGCCGCAGGGCAGCGGCAGGACCAGGTCGTCGGGCGACGGCTGCGGGTTGTAGTAGCGCTCGGGCCACGGCGCCGGCGCCTGCGCGAATGCCGGCAGGGCGAGCGTCGCCAGCGCGAGGGCGATGGCCCATCGCACGACCCCAGGCATCGGCTTGCGCCCCCCGTCGCGGTCCCGTCCGACCGTCACTCCGTCCTCCGCGCGGCACGGGCTTCCGGCCCCGCCTGTCCGCCATCTCCCAGTGTGGTCCCGGATTGTGATCGAATCGAGGACCGCCGCACAACGATTGTGTCGGCCGGTTACGGCAGCTTCAGCCCGCGCTGGGCCATCACCAGACGCAGCCGGTCGGGATAGTCGGTGATGATGCCGTCGACGCCCATGTCGATCAGGCGGCCCATGTCCGCCGGATCGTCCACGGTCCAGGGCAGGACCGCCAGGCCCAGCGCCTTCGTCTCCCTGACCAATTCCGGCGTCAGGTTGCGCCAGAACATCGACCAGGTGCCGCAGCCGGCCGCCTTCGCCAGGCGCGGCAGCGAGCCGCCATGGGCGGCGAGATCGAGGCCGGCATGCCAGGGCGAAGGCGGCGAATTGCGCCGCACCGTGTCCATGCCCTGGGTCTCGACGGTCAGGCAGGAGGTGGCGATCTCCGGCGCCAGCTTCTTGACCTCCAGCAAGGTGCGCCAGTCGAAGGACTGCACCGTGGTGCGCGCGACGACACCCTCGGCGCGGATCGCCTCGACCACGGCGCGGGCGAAGTCCTGTGGGCCGGCGGTCTCGTCCGGCTTGTCGGGCGCCAGCTTGGTCTCGATGTTGAAGCGCACGGCGTCGCGGCCCATCGCGCGGGCAAGCGCGATCAGCGCCTGCAGGGTCGGGATGCGCTCGCCGTCGGCGGCCACCTGCTGCGGCCACTGCCTGGCGTAGCGGCTGTCGGGGTTGAGGCGGCCGATGTCATAAGTGTCGAGCTCGGCCCGGGTGAGCGCGTGGATCGGCGGGCCCCAGCCGGCCAGCCACTTGCCGTCCGGGCCGCGCGCCAAATCGGGGTTGAGCCTGGTTTCGTGCGACAGCACCAGCACGCCGTCGCGCGTCAGGGCGAGATCGGTCTCGATCGTGGTGACGCCGATCTCCAGCGCCCTGCGGAAGGCGGCCAGGGTGTTCTCGGGCGCCAGGCCGCGCGTGCCGCGATGGCCCTGCAGGTCGAAGCCCTGCGCCGATGCCGTGGTGCTCGTCAGCAGAAGCAGGGCTGCGATGATGGTTCCGCGCATGGCCCGCATGGTACCATCGCGGCCTGACCGCAAGGGGATGAAGCCGATGGACGTGACCGCGATGCTGCGCAAGTTCTGCGACGCGGTGGAGCGCAAGGACGGCGCCGGCCTGGCCGCGCTGTTCACCGAGGACGGCGTCTACCACGACGTCTTCTACGGCGCCTTCAAGGGCCGCGCCAAGATCGCCGAGCTGATCGTCGACTGGTTCTACAAGACCGCCGACAGCTTCCGCTGGGACATGCACGATCCGGTGTTCGACGGCCGCACGCTCTATGCGCGCTACACCTTCAGCTACCGCTCGAAGCTGCCCGAGGCGAAGGGCGCGCGCGCCATGTTCGAGGGCGTGTCGATCATGCGCATCGAGAACGGCCTGATCGCCGAGTACCACGAGGTCGCCAACACCGCGCCGGGCTTCGTCGACATGAACTTCGCGCCCGAGCGCATCGCCAAGCTCGCGGCCCGCCAGGGTCGCGACCTGAAGGCGCGTCCCGAGATGGCGCGGCATCTGGCCTGATCATGCATATCGGCATCCTCGAGCCGGGCGTGACGCCGGCCGATCTTCTCGACAGCCACGGCACCATGCCCGAGATGGCCGAGCGCCTGTTCGGCCCGCTCGATCCGTCGCTGCGGTTCAGCACCTGGCGCGTGGTCGACGGCGTGTTCCCGGACTCGGTGAGCGCCACCGACGGCTGGCTGGTGATGGGCTCCAAGCACGGCGTCTACGAAGACCTGCCGTGGATGCGCACGTTGAAGGACTTCCTGCGCGGTGCGATCGCGGCCGACGTGCCGGTGGTCGGCATCTGCTTCGGCCACCAGATCCTCGCCGAGGCGATGGGCGGCAAGGTGGTGAAGTCCGAGCGCGGCTGGGGCTGCGGCGTGCATCGCTACACCCTGAGCGAGGGCGGCGAGATCGCCATCGCCGCCATGCACCAGGACCAGGTGATCGAGGTGCCGCCCGACGCCGCGGTGATCGCGACGTCCGAGTTCTGCCCGGTGGCCGGTCTCGACTACGGCGGCCGCGCGCTGTCCTTCCAGCCGCACCCGGAATTCGACGACGCCTTCGTCCATGCCCTCGTGTCGAGCCGCCGCGAGTTCTCGATCCCGGCGCCGGTCGCCGACGTGGCGCTGGCCAGCATCGGCGGGCCGACCGATCGCGAGCGACTGGGCCGGCGCATCATCGAGTTCTTCAGACGACGGCAACTCGCGAACAGCAGCCGGCGTGTACTGAGACGGTAATCGCCCGATCAGTGCTCAGGCGGCATGAGCTTGGGCGATCTGTGCGATGCTGTCCTCCCTGGGGCCGTCGTCAGCGGGAGATGCGGCGGCGAGGGGGCCGCGGTTGCGTCATTCATTCCAGGCCCTGACAAGGCCACTCCTCGTTGTGGGTGTGGAAACAGCCGACGAGGACGCGCGCAGTGGAAATGCTCGACGACGGCGTCGGATTGCGGTCTTCCAACCTGTGTTAGATTATCCTTGGAGGAAAGCACGGAGAAGGACGTGAAGAAACTTCTTTGGGTGGAGGTACTGTGCTGCAGCCTGGTTGCGGCGCCGGCCTTCGCGGCCAATTCGGCACCGGCCAAGCCCGCCGCACCCCGCGACTGGGCGGGGTTCTACGCCGGCGGACAACTCGGCTATGCCTTTGGACAATTCGATTCGTATTCGACCAATCTGGTGGGAACATTCCCGGTGCCGTTCGGCCATCACAGCAGTGCATTCCGGGCCGGCGTGCATGCTGGATATAGCTACCAGTTCTATCAGTTTGTCGTAGGCGTGGAGGGCAGTATCGGCTTTGGCGTCGGCAACAGCGAGCAGAGGACACCGGCATTTGGCGTGGTCTACACGGCGAAGACCAGATCCAATTTCGACGGCTCAATCCGGTTACGCGTGGGCTATGTCTTCGACAATCTGCTGGTCTACGGCACGGGCGGCGTTTCGTTCGGCAATGTCAGGGCCGAGTATGGTTGTGACGGCTGCGTCGATGCCGCGTCGGCCCAATACGCAGTATCGGGTGTTCGGCTGGGTTGGACGGCGGGGGCCGGAGCCGAATATATGTTCAATGAGAATTGGAGTGCCCGCCTTGAGTATAAGTATACGAGCTATGGCAGTAAGACGGAAGTATTTCCGAGTCCGATAGTTGCCATTAGCCATGACAATACTTTCAAGGAAAATCGCGTGATGCTCGGCGTGAGTTATCACTTCCGTTGATCAACACCCGTCAGTGAAGGACCTTGTGCGTGCTGGCGGACATGGGCACTCCGGATACACTCGATTGCCGTCACAGCTGGTGACGCCATCGATCCTTGTACAGGTCGGCTGCTGCTTTCACTCGAAGTGGCGTCAGGTATGGCGACGACGAAGGGCGCTTTCTGGGATATGTCTATCCGCATCAAATCGTGCGCTTGGGCGGCGTATATGGATCGCGTGCGCCGGGCGGCACGGGCGGGTAGTCCTGCAGGCTCTTCTGGAAGTCGAGCAGCATGCGGCGCATGTAGGAGCTGACCCAGGAATTGGCGGTGTGGATGTCGGTCTCTTCCTTGGGGTCCTGGATCAGGTTGAAGAGATAGGGCGACTCCAGCTTGATCGGCCCGTCGTTGACCTCGGGCTCCCACACCAGGTGCAGCTTCCAGTCCTTCCACTTCACCGCGCGCAGTTCCTGCTTGATGTAGAAGACGAAGCCCTCGCGGTTGGAGTGCGCCTGCTTGCCGGTGAAGAAGTCGAGCTGGTCGATGCCGTCGATCACGCGGTCATTGGGCACGTCGGCGCCGACGATGCGCGCGAGGGTCGGGAACAGGTCGGCGATGTGTACGATCTCGTTGGTCACCACATCGGTTGGCACCGTGCCCGGCCAGCGCAGCATGAAGGGCACGCGCAGGCTGCCTTCCATCGCCGTGTGATAGGTGCTGCGCCAGTAGCCCGCCGTGCCGCGCCACGGCGTGCGGAACTCCGGTCCGTTGTCGGAGCCGAACAGGAAGATCGTATCGCGGGCGATGCCCAGCGTGTCGATGGCATCGAGGATCAGGGCGACGTTGTGGTCCATCTCGGCCAGCGAATCGGCCATCTCGCCATGGCCGGTGCGGCCGATGAAATCGGGATGGCAGATCGTCGGGAAATGGAGCTGGGTGATCGGCACGTAGGCGAAGAACGGCTTCTTCGCCGCGGTCTGGCGCTGCATGAAGCCGATGGTCCTGTCGACCAGCTCACGATCGATCGTGCGGCGCGAGTCGAGGTCGAAGAGCTTGACGTTGCGCGACGGTGAGCCGGCGACGCCTTCCATGATGAACGGCAGCGGCGACCTGGTGGAGTCGTAGCCGAGCGAGCTCGTGTACTGCGCTTCGTTGCTGGTGCGCGGGATGCCGTACCATTCGTCGAAGCCGCGATCGGTGGGCAGGCGGCCCTCGATGTCGCCGAGATGCCATTTGCCGAAATGGCCGGTGGCGTAGCCGCGTGCCGACAGCAGCTGCGCCAGCGTGATCTCCCAGCGCGTCAGGCCCTGCGGCAGGCCGGCCGGCGTCGACTGGAAGGCGCCGGTGCGGATCGCCTGGCGGCCGGTCATCAGCGCCGCGCGCGTCGGCACGCAATCGCTCTCGACGTTGAAGTTCAGGAAGCGGATGCCCTCGGCCGCCAGCGCATCGATGCGCGGCGTCGGCGCACCGCGCAGCAGCCCGCCGCCGTAGCAGCCCAGTTCGCCCCAGCCGAGATTGTCGGCGAGGATCAGCACGATGTTGGGAAGGGATGGCACGGCCGGGCGCTCCTGCTGGAGCGGCGATGGTATACTTCCGGAAACAAAAGGGGAGGTGTCGATGACGCTGTCACGCCGGACATTCGTCCAGACCGCTGCCGGGGCCGTCGTCGCCGGCCGCGGGGCGAACGCGCAGGCGCCATGGCCGACGCGCGCGGTGTCGCTGATGGTGGGCTATCCACCCGGCGGCACGACCGACATCGTCGCGCGCGGCATCGCCGATCGTCTGACCAAGTCCTTCGGCCAGTCGGTGCTGGTCGAGAACAAGGCCGGCGCCACCGGCATGATCGCCGCGCAGATCGTGGTCAAGGCGCCGCCGGACGGGCATCAGCTCCTGATGCTGGCGGGGCCGAACTTCGTCGACAACCCGGCGGTCGACACCTACACCGCCTTCACGCCGATCACCTTGCTGGCCAAGGGTGCGACCATGTTCGCGGTGCCGGCGAGCTCGCCGTGGACCAGCCTGAAGCATGTGCTCGACGAGGCGCGCGCCAAGCCCGGCACGGTGAACTATGCGACGTCGGGCATCGGCACCGGCCAGCATCTCTTCGCCGAGCTGGTGGCGCAGCAGGCGGGCGTGAAGCTCAACCACATCCCCTACAAGGGCGGCGGGCAGGCGGTCACCGACCTTGTGGCGGGGCAGGTGGGATTCGCGATGCTGGGCGCCGCCCCGCTGGTGCCGCACATCAAGGCCGGCCGGCTGCGCGGGCTGGGCGTATCGACCAAGCAGCGGCTCGCGGCGCTGCCCGACGTGCCGTCGATCGCCGAGGCATCGGGCATCGCCGATTACGACACCTTCCAGTGGTTCGCGCTGGTGGCGCCGCCGGGCACGCCGGCGGCGATCGTCGAACGCATCAACCGCGAGACCCGCGCGGCGCTGGCCGATCCGGCGCTGGGTCAGGCGTTCGCCGCTGCGGCGATCGATCCGGCGCCGAGCAGCCCTGAGGAACTCGGTGCGTTCCTGAAGGCTCAGAACGAGCGCTGGAACGACATCGCCAAGAAGCGCGGCATCACGTCGAGCGGCACCTGACTTCACTCCCTCTGCCCGCTCGCGGGGAGAAGGAGACAGGACTTACGCCGCCTTCTTCTCGTCGGCGATGATGCGGTCGTAGGCGGGGAGAGTCAGGAACTCGTAGAACACCGGCTGCTCGACGAGGTCGATCATCAGCTGGGCGGCGTCCTCGTAGCGGCCGGCGGCGTAGCGCTCGGCCCCCATCTGCGCCTTCACCTTGTCGTTCTCCTCGCGCACGATCTGGCGCACGAGTTCCTTGGTGATCAGCCGGCCATCGTCGAGCTTCTGGCCGTGGCGCACCCATTGCCAGACCTGCGCGCGGCTGATCTCGGCGGTGGCGGCGTCTTCCATCAGGTTGAACAGCGGCACGCAGCCGATGCCGCGCAGCCACGCCTCGACATAGCCGATGCCTACCGCCACGTTCTGGCGCAGGCCCGCCTCGCTCTTGCCGCCGGTGGGCATGGTCAGCAGGTCGGCCGGCGTGACATGCACGTCCTGCCGCTTGCGCGCGATCTGGTTGGGCTCCTTCATCACGGCGTCGAACTCGGCCTTGGCGATCTCGACCAGGCCGGGATGCGCCACCCAGGTGCCGTCATGGCCGTCGCCGGCCTCGCGGCGCTTGTCGGCGCGCACGCGCTCCATCGCCGCCTCGTTGGCGGCTGGATCGTTCTTGATCGGGATCTGCGCCGCCATGCCGCCCATGGCGTGCACCTCGCGGCGATGACAGGTCTTGATCACCAGCTGGCTGTAGCTGCGCAGGAAATGGCTGGTCATGGTGACCTCGCCGCGGTTGGGCAGCACTGCCCACTCCTGCTCGCGGAACTTCTTGATGAAGCTGAAGATGTAGTCCCAGCGGCCGCAGTTCAGGCCGGCCGAGTGGTCCTTCAGCTCCCACAGGATCTCGTCCATCTCGAAGGTGGCGAGGATGGTCTCGATCAGCACCGTGGCCTTGATCGTGCCGTTGGGCACGCCCAGCGCCTGCTGCGCATGCACGAAGACATCGTTCCACAGCCGCGCCTCGAGATGGCTCTCGAGCTTGGGCAGGTAGAAGTAGGGACCGGTGCCGCGCGCCATCGCCTCCTTCACGTTGTGGAAGAAGTACAGGCCGAAGTCGAACAGCGAGCCGGACATCGGCTTGCCGTCGACGATGACGTGCATCTCCGGCAGGTGCCAGCCGCGCGGCCGCACGAAGAGCACGGCGGTCTTCTGGTTCAGCGCGTAGCTCTTGCCGCTCGCCGGATCGGCGAAGGTGATGGTGCGCCGCACGGCGTCGCGCAGGTTGAACTGGCCCTCGACCATGTTGGCCCAGGTCGGCGTCGAGGCGTCCTCGAAATCGGCCATGAAGACATTGGCGCCGCAGTTCAGCGCGTTGATCACCATCTTGCGGTCGACAGGTCCGGTGATCTCGACGCGGCGGTCGAGGATGTCCTTGGGCAGCGGCGCCACGGTCCAGTCCTTGTCGCGGATCTCCTTGGTCTGCGGCAGGAAGTCGGGCTTCTGGCCGGCGTCGAGCTTCTTCTGCCGTTCGACGCGCGCGGCGAGCAGCTCCTCGCGCCTGGGGTTGAAGCGGCGCTGCAGGTCGACGATGAAGGCAATGGCCTCGGGCGTGAGAACGGTCTCGAAGCCGGGCTTGATGGCCCCGTTGATCTCCACGCCTGCTGGCACCGCGATCGCCATGCGACACTCCCTCGCGCCGGTCTGTCTGGTTCGGCTCTTGCTTTAGCGCAGGGTCGGGCCGCCGTGTAGCGATTCCGTGCCCCGAAACGGCAAAGGATCGCGTACCGGGGGGCACAAACCAAGGCTAAGGTGGCCGACGGCCACACGCCTCACCCTGAGGAGCGCCCGCAGGGCGCGTCTCGAAGGGTGGGCAACACACAGGGTGTCTGTTGCCCATGCTTCGAGACGGCTGCTGCGCAGCCTCCTCAGCATGAGGTCGAGGGGTTGAGGGACCGACGCGATGGATTGGGCGTATCTGCTGGAATGGCTGAATCTGATCGGGCGGTGGAGCCACATGATCGTGGGCATCGCCTGGATCGGTGCGTCGTTCTATTTCATCTGGCTCGATGATGCCCTGCTGAAACCGAAGAACCCCGCCGACGAGGACAAGGGCGTCGGCGGCGAGGTCTGGTCGATCCACGGCGGCGGCTTCTATCACGCGCAGAAATACAAGGTGGCGCCGCCCGCGCTGCCGCAGACGCTGCACTGGTTCAAGTGGGAGGCCTACACCACCTGGATCAGCGGCATGTTCATGCTGGGGCTGGTCTATTACCTCGGCGCCGAGGTGGCGCTGATCGACCCGCAGGTGAAAGAGCTCAGCCAATGGCAGGCGATCGGCATCGGGCTGGCCTTCATCGCCGGCGGCTGGATCGTCTACGACCTCCTGTGCAGGAGCCCGATCGGCAACGACGCGATGGCCCTGTCGGGTGTCCTGGCGATCCTGGTGGCGGCGATGGCCTGGGGCCTGTGCCAGCTCTTCTCCGGCCGCGGCGCCTTCATCCATTTCGGTGCCGTGCTGGGCACCATCATGGTGGCCAACGTCTTCTTCGTGATCATCCCGGGCCAGCGCGAGCTGGTGAAGGCCAAGGAGGAAGGCCGCATGCCCGATGCCAAATACGGCGCGATGGGCAAGCAGCGTTCGGTGCACAACACCTTCTTCACCCTGCCGGTGCTGTTCGCGATGATCAGCAACCACTACGCCTCGGCGACCGGCCATCCGTGGAACTGGCTGGCGCTGATCGGGCTCACGGTCGCCGGCGGCCTGATCCGCCTGTGGTTCGTGCAGCGCCACACGCACCAGGGCAACCCGCTGGTGCTGGGTGCCGGATTGGTCGTGCTAATCGCGACGGTGCTGGCGCTGGCGCCGCGCAGCACCACCGACGAGCCGGCGCTGGCGGCGGGCGACGTGAACTTCCCGCAGGTCGCCGCGATCATCGGCCAGCGCTGCACCGTGTGCCACGCCGTCAAGCCGACGCGCGAGGGCTTCGCAGCACCACCCAAGGGCGTGATGCTCGAGACGCCGGGCCAGATGCGCGCCTATGCGCCGATGATCCTGCGGCAGGTGTTCCACACCAACGCCATGCCGCCGGGCAACGTCACCGAGATCACGCCGCAGGAGCGCGACGCCATCGCCCGCTGGATCAAGCTCGGCGCGCCGATCCGGTAGTTCCTCCTGTCGTCCCGAGCGCAGCGCGGGATCTTTCGCATTCGAGATCCCTCGCCGCGCTCAGAACGACGCATGGTAGTCTCCCCGCCATGATCGGCTTCCGTCCCGGCATCACGCCCCGACGCCTGCTGGCGGCAGGCCTTGTGCTGCTGGCCGTCGCGCTGTCGGCGATCTTCGGCCGCGGGCCGGAGCGGCCGCCGATGGGCGCCGAACCGGGCCGCGCCGAGGCGCGCGAGCAGGGCAGGGTGTTCGGTGCCTCGATCGGCTTCACCAGCCGCCGCGCGCTCGACGAGCATTACGAGAAGCACGGCGCGGAATTCTCCGGCGTCAGCAAGGCGGAGTACCTGCGCATCGCCCAGACCTTGCGCGACGCGCGCGTCGGCGGGCCGATCCTCGAGGTGGTCCGCAACGACGGTGTCAGCTCGCGCTTCGACCGGCGCGACGGTACCTTCATCGCCTTCAACCGCGACGGCACGATCCGCACCTGCTTCCGGCCCAATGACGGCGAGCGCTATTTCCATCGCCAGGCGGATCGCTGAGCATGCAGACGCCGCCACCGCCACCACCCGATCCCGACGACCGCGAGAGCCTCGCCGATCGCGTCGCGCGCTGGGCCAAGGTCGTGGAGTCGCTGAAGAGCGGCTGGCGCTTCGACCTCGACGACTGGCTCAACGACATGGATCTGCGCCAGCTGATCCATGAAGGCTGGCCGCTCTACGACCAGGACGAGAAGGCCGCGGTCGAGGAGATCATCCGCCAGGCCGACTCGCATTTCCTGCTGCACACGGTCGATGCCGGCAAATGCCTGTGGGGCCGCAAGACGGCCAAGCGCGAGAAATGGTCGGCGACGCGGAACTGGTGGTACTTCCGCAAGCCGCGCAAGGCGGAGACGGCGTTTCTCGACGAAGTGGAGCGTGTGAAGTGAGCGGCAAGCTGCTGGTCGAGCGCGACGGGCCGGTGACCACGATCGTCATCAACCGGCCCGGGGCGAAGAACGCGCTCGACAACGAGGCCGCGCATGCGCTGGCCGATGCGCTGCATGCCTTCGACGCCGACGACGGCGTGCGCGTGGCGGTGCTGACCGGCGCGGGCGGCGCCTTCTGCGCCGGCGCCGACCTCAAGGAGCTGGGCGCGGGCGTCGATTACTTCCCATGGGCCGGCAGCGACGAGGGACCGCTGCGTGCGCCGTTGTCCAAGCCGGTGATCGCGGCGATCGAAGGTCACGCCTGCGCCGGCGGGCTGGGCGTGGCGTTGTTCTGCGACATCCGCATCGTCGACGACACCGCGACCTTCGGCGTGTTCTCGCGCCGCTGGGGCGTGCCGATGAGCGACGGCACGACGGTACGACTGCCGCGTATCGTCGGCATGGGCCGTGCGCTCGACATGATGCTCACCGGCCGCGCCGTGGGTGCCGACGAGGCCATCGCCATCGGGCTGGCCACGCGCAAGGTGGCGCGCGGCACGACGCGGACGGAAGCCGAAGCGCTGGCGCGCCGGATCGCCGGCTTCCCGCAGATCGCCATGGGCTCGGACCGTCGCTCGACCTACGAGAGCTTCGATCGCGACCAGGCCGCCGCGATCCGCCGCGAGATGGAGCTGTCGCTCGACGCGCGCCGCCGCGAAGCGCAGGCCGGTGCCGCGCGCTTCGCATCGGGCGCGGGACGGCACGGCAGGTTCGGCGGCTGACCGACAGGGCAATCAAGCTGCCCTTCTTGCCCCGGTGTCGCCGTGCAGTCGCAATGCCGATGCCGGAATCGCGATCGACAGTGCGGGCGTCTGCCAGGGGAGTCCACCACGCCATGCTCAAACGCGCCTTGCTCGCGGCCACGTTCCTCGTGCCCGTGCTGACCCTGCCTGCGGCCGAGGTCAGCGCCTTCTGCGGCTTCTATGTCGGCAAGGCCGATGCCTCGCTGTTCAACCAGGCCTCGCAGGTGATCCTGGTGCGCGACGGCGACCACACCGTGCTGACCATGCTCAACGACTACAAGGGCGACCTCACCGAGTTCGCGCTGGTCGTGCCGGTGCCCGTCGTGCTGAAGCGCGAGCAGGTGAAGGTGGTCGACAAGAAGATCTTCGAGCGCATCGACGGCTATTCGGCGCCGCGCCTGGCCGAGTATTTCGACCGCGATCCCTGCGCGCCGCCGCCGCCGGTGCCGGCGCCGATGGCGTCGGCCCGCGGCGGCACCGTCGACATGGCGCGGCGGCGCGGCGATGCGGCGCTGGGCGTGAAGGTCGAGGACAGCTTCTCGGTCGGCGAATACAACATCGTCATCCTCTCGGCCACGGAATCCGACGGGCTGGAGACCTGGCTGCGCCAGAACGGCTATCGCATCCCCGAGCGCGCCAGCCGCGCGCTGCACCCGTACATCATGCATAACAAGAAATTCTTCGTCGACAAGGTGAATTTGAAGGAGAAGGTCAAGACCGGCTTCTCCAGCCTGCGGCCGCTGCAGTTCGAGTTCCAGAGCATGCGCTTCATGCTGCCGATGCGCCTGGGCATGCTCAACGCCAACGGGCCGCAGGATCTGATCGTCTATGCGCTGACCCGCAACGGCCGCGTCGAGTCGACCAACTACCGCACGCTGAAGCTGCCGGCGAACATGAGCCTGCCGCCCTACCTCAAGCAGGGCACCACCTTCACCGATTTCTATCGCGCGATGTTCAGCCAGCAGGCGGCGCGCGAGGGCATGAAGGCGGTCTTCACCGAGTACTTCTGGGACATGAGCTGGTGCGATCCCTGCGCCGCCGATCCGCTGTCGCCGGACGAGCTCAAGGCCGCCGGCGTGCGCTGGGTGCAGTCCGGCGGCGCGCCGTCCCAGCCGCCCGGCCGCGTCGCGCCCGGCGGCGCGCAGCCGGTGATGCTGACGCGCCTGCACCTGCGCTACACGCCCGAGACCTTTCCCGAGGATCTCGCCTTCCAGGAGACCGGCGACCGCCAGAACTTCCAGGCCCGCTACGTGCTGGAGAACCCCTGGAAGGGCTCGCCCGACGCCTGTCGGCAGGCGCGGGTCTACTTCCGCTCGCTGGCCGAGCGGCAGGAGCGCGAGGCGCAGGCGCTGGCCAACCTCACCGGCTGGGACATCAACGACATCCGCAACCGCGTCAGGCAGTAGGAGGCAGCGATGACCGACATTGCCGCCGCACGCGCGTCCGGCCGCTCGCCGCGTGAGCTGTACCGCCTGTTCCGCGAGAAGGTCGATGCGCGCTGGCTGCAGATCCTGTCGATCGGCTCGCTGCTGCTGTTCGGCGCGCTGGTGCGCGACTTCGCGCTGCGCTGGGAGCAGGTGGCGCTGACCTTCACCGCCGGCCTGGCGACGCAGGCGGCGTGGTCGTACGCCAGGCGCCTGCCGCTGCACAGCATGCTGAGCGGCGCGGTGACCTGCATCGGGCTCAGCATCCTGGTGCGCGCGGATTCATTGTGGGTTCATCCGCTATTGGCCTGCCTCGTGCTGTCGGCGAAGTTCATCCTGCGCATCCGCGGCAAGCACCTGTTCAACCCCGCCAATCTCGGCGTGATCCTCGCCATCGCCGTGCTGCCCGGCGCCTGGGCCTCGCCCGGGCAGTGGGGCAGCGACATGCTGGTCGGGTTGTGGATCGTGCTGTTCGGCATCACGGTGACCAGCAGCGCCAACCGCTTCGACATCGCCTTCGCCTTCCTGTTCTGCTGGGTGGCGCTGCTGGTCGGGCGCATGATGATCCTCGGCCAGGCGACGCCGGTGCTGCAGAACCAGCTCAGCAACGGCGCGCTGCTGGTGTTCTCGTTCTTCATGATCACCGATCCGATGACGACGCCGAACCATCGCGCCATGCGTTTCGTCTACGCGGCGCTGATCGCGATCTTCGCCTATGTCTGGCAGTTCCACCTCTTCATCCCCAACGGGCCGGTCTGGGCGCTGTTCCTGCTGACGCCCCTGGTGCCGCTGTTCGACTGGCTGAAGCCCGCGGCCAAGCATCAATGGCGGCCCACACCGCTTGCCGCGCGCTGAGCCCGACCCTAGGGTGCGGGCCTCCGCACTCCAGGGTCTGAAGTGATGCGCGCGCTGGTCTGTCACGAGTATGGGTCGTACGAGAATCTGAGGATCGATGAGGTGCCGAGCCCGGCGCTGAAGCCGGGCCAGGTGCGCATCGGCGTGCGCGCCGCGGGCGTCAGCTTCGCCGCGATGCTGGGCGTGCAGGGCAAGCACCAGAACAAGCAGAAGCTGCCCTACATCCCCGGCAACGAGGTCTCCGGCGTGGTGCTCGAGGTGGCGCCCGACGTCAGCGAGTTGAAGGTCGGCGACCGCGTCGTCGGCCCGGCGTCGAGCGGCGGCTTCGCGCAGGAGGCGCTGGCGCCGGCGGCCAACATCCATCGCATGCCTGATGGCCTGGAGTTCGCCGCCGCGACCAATTTCCCGACGCTCTATCCCACCGCCTATGGCGCGTTGCGCTGGAAGGCGGACATGCAGCCGGGCGAGATCCTGCTGGTGCATGGCGCCGGCGGCGGCTCGGGCCTGACCGGCGTGGAGATCGGCAAGGCGATGGGCGCCACGGTGATCGCCACCGCCGGCGGCGCCGACAAGCTGGCGATGGCCAAGGCGCTGGGCGCCGATCACCTCATCGATTCGCGCCAGGAGGACATCCGCGCGCGCGTGCTGGAGATCACCAGCGGGCGCGGCGTCGACGTGGTCTACGATCCGGTCGGCGGCGAGGTCTGGGACGCCTCGCTGCGCTGCGTGGCGCCCAACGCGCGCATGATCCCGATGGGCTTCGCCAGCGGCAGGATTCCGCAGATCCCGGCCAACATCCTGCTGGTGAAGAACGTCACGGTGATCGGCTTCTACTACGGCTACTACAACGGCTGGACCGGCCGGCCGGGCGAGGTGTTCGACGAAGCCGACGTGGCGCGCCGCCGCGGCATGGTGCGCGACGCCTTCCGGGAGATGTTCCGCTGGTTCGAGCAGGGCAAGCTCAAGCCGCCGGTCGCCGGCGTCTTCCCGCTCGACCAGTGGGTGCCGGCGTTCCGCCTGATCGAGGACCGCAAGGTCGTCGGCAAGGCCGCACTCGATCCCAACGCGTGATCGCCATGCGGCGCAGGCTGTTCTCGCTCGCCGCGCTGGCGCTGGTCGCGGGCTGCGGCGATCGCAAACCGCCACCAAGACCCGTGGCGTCACCACCGCCGCCGCCGCCACGCCCCGCGCCGGTGGCGCAGACGCTGGCCGATGGCCGCGTCGTCGTCCATCTGTCGGGCCTGCGCTATGCCGTCAAGCCGCCGCGCGACTGGGCGAATACAGCCTACTGGTCGACCGACACCAGCACCGGCGACAAGGACGACATCTTCATCATCCTCACGCCGCCGGGCCAGCCGCGTGCCACGAATGCCGACGTCTTCGTGTCGCTGGAGGCGTTCATCAAGAACGACCGCGCGCCCACCGTCGCCGCCAAGCTCGCCAACATCGCCGAGCAGCGCAGGCAGCGGCATCCCGACTTCTCGATCAGCCAGCAGCCGCCGGTCCCGCTGGCCAGCCGCCAGCGCGCCGAGGTCTACACGCTGGGCAACAATCCCTCGGGCGACTGGGAGTCGGTGGCCTATATCGACGAGGGCCCGGTGGTCGCCGAGCTGATGCTGCTGGGCCGCAGCCGCGCCCAGTTCGACCAGGCGCTGCCGCTGTTTCGCGAGCTGGTGCGCAGCTACGGCAGGGTCTAGCCGATGAAGGCGCCGGCGGGGATGGTCTGGTCGTCGAAGGTCATCAGCTCGACGTTGACGACGATGTCGACCTGGCTGGTCGCGATGTGCGTGACCGTCAGCTGGCCGTTCTGCGCCTGGATCGAATAGTCGGCGGCGTTGCCGTCGAACGCCGCGGTGTCCTGGCCGGCGCCGCCGTCGATGAAGTCGTTGCCGCTGCCGCCCTTCAGCACATCCTGGCCGGCGCCGCCGAACAGGCTGTCGTCGCCGCCGCGGCCGTTCTCCATGTCCTTGGCGTCGCCGTAGATCAGGTCGTTGCCGGCGCCGCCGAACAGCTCGTCGTTGCCGCCCGACGCCGTGCCGAAGGGCGAGATGGCGAGCGCATCGCCGACCAGCGTGTCGTCGCCGCGCCCGCCTTCGAGCACGTCGTCGCCGCCACGGCCGGTGGGCTGGCCGGAGAGGCGCGTGTTGGCGAAATTGACCGCGTCGCCGACCATGAAGTCGTTGCCGGCGCCGCCGTCGAGATGATCGTTGCCGCCCGATGCGGAATCGCTGATGCCGGCGTCCGGAAAGAACGCCACGCCGATATTCGGGAAGCTGCCGATGGGGCGCGGGTCGAAGCCGGTATAGGCGTCGCCGAACATGCGGTCGTCGCCGGCGCCGCCGAACAGGCTGTCGTCGCCGCCCCGGGAATCGCCGCGCAAGGCGAGGCCGTCGCCCAGCAGGATGTCGTTGTCGGCGCCGCCAAAGAGCAGGTCGTTGCCGCCGGTCTCGTTGGACAGCACGCCGCCGAACGGGATGGGATTGCCCAGGTCGAAGTCCGGCGCGATGATATGCTGGTTCGGCTGGTCGACGAAGATGTGCGCCGAGGCATCGCCTGACAGCAGGTCGGCGCCCTGGCCGCCGAAGAGCACGTCATCCGCGAACGGCCGATCGACGCCGCCGTCCCCGTTCAGCTCGTCGTTGCCGCGATTGCCGAAGAGCAGGTCCTGGTCCAGGCCGCCTTCGACGTGATCGTCGCCCGCCAGCGCCCAGATAACATCGTTGCCGGCCAGGCCGAGGATCGTGTCGTTGCCGTGCGAGCCATGCAGGATGTCGTTGTCGTCGGTCGGTGTGGAAACGGCCATGGTCGGCTCCCTCGATGGCCGGCCGGGCGCCTTTTATCGACGCACCACGCGTGGCGCCGTGCCGCCAATCGCAGGCAGCCTAGGAAATACGCTGATGCCTTTGGTGTGATCTTGCGGTGATGCCGATGCGGTCAGCGCGGCCAGACCTTCGGGAACATCGCGCACTCGAGCTGATCGCCCGGCTGCAGGCCGTGGCCCGCGAGCGGCGGCGAGATCTGGCCGATGCGGGCCGCATAACGCGCGTCGTCGCCGCACCAGCGCGTCGCCCAGGCGCGGCGGCGGCGCTGCGTCGAGATGTTGCCGGCGGCGCCGTGCAGGGTGAGTGCGTGAAAGGCGATGACGTCGCCCGGCTCCATGTCCCAGGCGAGGAACTCGTGCTCTGCGCGTTCTGCGTCGACATCCGGCAGCGGCTCGAAGCGCGGATCC
>CAYNOF010001131.1:0-3448 GCA_964398335.1 uncultured Rhizobiaceae bacterium | reverse complement strand
TGTAGCGGGCGCTTAAGGGGGGTCCCGCCCGCGGTGGGGGGGGGCGGCGGCCCGGCGGCCGCCGAATCGTTGTCGCTCATGCGGCGGGGCGCCGGACCCGTCCGCCGGAGCCCCCATGACTGACAACGCCAGCGCGCCATTCGATCCCAACGACCAGAAGCAGGTGCAGGACCGCGTGCGCAACGCCAAGGATCGCCAGCGCGACAGCGACAACGCGATCAAGACCTTCATGTCCCTCCAGCCCGGCCGCGCCTGGATGTGGGAGCACCTGTCAGGCTGCGGCCTCTATCGCATGTCGGCGGCTGCCGGCGATGTGCACATGACCTACTTCCGCGAGGGCGAGCGCAATGTCGGCCTGCGTCTGCTGGCGCAGCTGCAGCGCGCCTGCCCCGAGCACTACACCACCATGACCCAGGAGAATGCCCGTGACTGACACCGCAGAGACCACGCAACCCGCCAACGTGCTCGCCGACACGCGCGAGGCACCGCCCGCGAACGAGGAACACCATGCGCCGAATGATGCTGCCGCCGAAACCGACGCCAAAGCCCCGCCGGCGCAAGACGCGCCGCTCACCTACGCCGACTTCACCTTCGCGGAAGGCGTCGAGGTCGACGACGAAACGCTGAGCGAGGCGCGTACGCTGCTGGGCGAGATGCAGCTGCCGCAGGACCAGGCGCAGCGCCTGGTCGATTTCTACGCCGGCAAGATCCGCCAGTTCGGCACCGCCCAGACCGAGAACTGGGCGAAGCTCAACGAGAAATGGGTCAGCGACTTCAAGGCCGACCGCGAGATCGGCGGCGAGCGCATCCAGGAGACGGTGGCCGCGGCGACGCGCGCCATGGAACGCTTCGGCACGCCCGGCCTGCGCGAGGCGCTGCTCATGACCGGCGCCGGCAACCATCCCGAGGTGATCCGCTTCGTCGCCCGCGTCGGCAAGGCCACGACCGAGGACCGCTTCGTCGCCGCCGCCGGCGCCAGCGCCGGCACGTCACGCAGCGCGGCCGAGGTTCTCTATCCCGAACAGAACCACGACGACTGACAACTCGACGAACGCGCGGCAGCCGATCGCTGCCGCGCGTCAGCGTCCTGCACCACCATCAGCGCCACCACCACCGGCGCCGCCGCTGCCAGCGGCACCCCCACCAGCATCTCCGCCGCCTCCGCCAGCCGCGCCGCCGGTTCCACCGCCTGCAGCCGCAGCGCCGCCGCCGGTCCCACTGCTCGCCGTCGCGGAGCCCGGCGCGGTATCGCCGTAGACCGAATCACGCTGCCCGGGCGGAGCGGTCCGGCGCCCGTCCGAGCCGAACACACGCGCGAAGAATCCCTTTCGCGGCCGCGGCCCCGCCCGATGCCGCCGCCCGGCGCTTCGTCGAGGCCCGCCGCCAACGAAATCACGATCAGGACGTGGAGAAAAATCGCGGCGGAAACCGGAACGGCCCATGCTTCCGACACTTCCTCGAGCTCAAGCTGCATCGCTGCCACCACCCGCGCCTGATCGGGAGCAACGACGCGCTAGGGGCGGAGTTACGCCGCTTCTCAATTGCCACGGACCGTCATTGCCGACGCGCGTAGGGGCAGAAATAGGGCAATGCGCGGCTCGCGCTTATTCTCCGCGCCATGTCCAGCGTGGTCGAGGTCGACAAGGTCCATCGCGGTGATCGTGTGACACACACGGTATCCGTCACGGTCCAGACCTTCGATCCCGCGAACACTGACTCTTTCCACAAGACCAGCACGGCCGCCTGACGCGCGGCCGCACGGAGACCTCTTATGCCTGCAATCGGCAACCAGAGCCTGACCCTCGCCGATCACGCCAAGCGCCAGGACCCCAATGGCAAGGTGGCGAAGATCGTCGAGATCCTCGGCCAGACCAACGAAATCCTCACCGACATGCTGTGGCTCGAAGGCAATCTCGCCACCGGCCACCGCACCACGGTGCGCACCGGCCTGCCGTCCGCCACCTGGCGCCTGCTGAACTACGGCGTGCCCAAGGGCAAGAGCACCACGGCGCAGATCACCGACGCCTGCGGCATGCTCGAGACCTACAGCGAGATCGACTGCGCGCTCGCCAACCTCAACGGCAACACCGCCGAGTTCCGCCTCAGCGAGGATCGCGCCTTCCTCGAAGGCATGAACCAGCAGATGGCGACGACGCTGTTCTACGGCAACCAGTCGGCCACGCCCGAGCGCATGACCGGCCTGTCGTCGCGCTACAACCAGCTCTCGGCCAACAACGGCGTCAACGTCATCGACGCCGGCGGCCAGGGCAGCGACAACACCTCGATCTGGGTCGTGGTGTGGGGCGACCAGAGCTGCCACGGCATCTTCCCCAAGGGCAGCAAGGCCGGCCTGTCGCACACCGACAAGGGCCAGCAGACGGTGCTCGACGCCGACGGCAACCAGTTCGAGGCCTATCGCACCCACTTCAAGTGGGACGCGGGCTTGAGCCTGCGCGACTGGCGCTACGTCGTGCGCATTTGCAACGTCGACATCAGCGACCTTGCCGGCGCCACGCCGATCAACCTGATCAGCCTGCTGATCCGCGCCGTGCACAAGCTGCCCAACACCCGCATGGGCCGGCCGGCGATCTACTGCAACCGCGCCGTCGCCACCTGGCTCGACATCCAGGCGCTCAACAAGACCAACGTCAACCTGCGCTACGCCGAGGTCTTCGGCGAGGAAGTGCTGACCTTCCGCAAGATCCCGATCCGGATCTGCGACTCGATCATCAACAACGAATCGCGCGTGACCTAGGAGGCGGCGCAAGCCGCGTCCCTCGCACCCTTCCAGGAGTTACTCTCATGATCCTCGACAAGCAGACTCTCTTCAGCAACGACCAGGCCGTCACCAACTCGCAGGCCTCGACCAACTACATCGATCTCGGCGCCGTGCGCGACATCGGCGTCGGCACGCCGATCGAGGTCTTCGCCATGATGACGGCGACGGCGCAGTCGGCCGGCTCGTCGACCCTGGTGGCGGCGATCGAGACCGATACCCAGTCGAGCTTCGCCACCAAGGTGACGCTGGCGCAGACGTCGGCGATCGCCAAGGCCTCGCTGGTGCAGGGCTACGAGTTCCTGAAGATGAAGCTGCCGCAGGGCGTGCAGCGCTACGTGCAGCTCTCCTACACCATCGGCACCGCCGACCTCACCGCCGGCACGATCCGCGCCGGCCTCATCCTCGATCGCCAGGCGCAGGCTGCCTACACGAGCGGCCTGAACGTCTCCGGCTTCTGAACCCGGTGCGTCTCGCCGGCTCTTCGGGCCGGCGAGACCTTCGCGCTTCCCACCAAGGTGAATCCATGTCCGACCATCCCGTCCATGCCACGCCGGTACGCTATCGCGTGCTGGCCGATGCCTACATCGACGACGTCTACTATGCGGCCTCGACCGAATCGGTCGAGGTGTTCGTCGACTACGCCGGTCACCCCGGCACCGCGCTCGAGCC
>CAYNOF010001130.1:0-5544 GCA_964398335.1 uncultured Rhizobiaceae bacterium | reverse complement strand
TCATCGCCGGCGAGCCGATGAAGCTCGCGACATAGGCGGTGGCCGGCTTCTCGTAGACCTGCATCGGCGTGCCGATCTGCTCGGCGCGGCCGGCGTTCATCACGATCAGCCGGTCGGCGAGCGTCATCGCCTCGACCTGGTCGTGGGTGACGTAGACGCTGGTGGTGCCGAGGTCGCGCTGCAGGTGCTTGATCTCCAGCCGCATCTGCACGCGCAGCTTGGCGTCGAGGTTGCTGAGCGGCTCGTCGAACAGGAACACCGCCGGCTCGCGCACGATGGCGCGGCCCATGGCGACGCGCTGGCGCTGGCCGCCGGAGAGCTGGCGCGGACGGCGCTGCAGCAACTGGCCGAGCTCGAGGATCTTCGCCGCCTTCTGCACGCGCTGCTCGATCTCGGCCTTGCTCTTGCCGGCGATGCGCAGGCCATAGGCCATGTTGTCGTACACGCTCATGTGCGGATAGAGCGCGTAGTTCTGGAACACCATGGCGATGTCGCGATCCTTGGGCTCCAGCTTGTTGACCACGCGTTCGCCAATGGCGATCTCGCCGCCGGTGATGCGCTCCAGCCCGGCGATCATGCGCAGGAGCGTGGACTTGCCGCAGCCCGAGGGACCGACGATGACGATGAACTCGCCGTCCTTGATCTCCATATCGATGCCATGGATGACCGCGACCTTGTTCTCGTAGGTCTTCTTGACGCCGCGCAGGCTCACGCCGGCCATCTCACTTCTCCGTCTCGACCAGGCCGCGCACGAACTGGCGCTGCATGAAGATCACCACCAGAACCGGCGGCAGCATCGCCAGCATGCCCACCGTCATGATCAGGTTCCATTGCGGCACGCCGTCGAGGACGTTGGCCTGGCGCGAGAGCGTCATCACCACCGTGTAGAATTCCTCCTTGGTGGTGATCAGCAGCGGCCACAGATACTGGTTCCAGCCATAGATGAACTGGATCACGAACAGCGCCGCGATGCTGGTGCGGCTCATCGGCAGCAGGATGTCACGGAAGAAGCGCAGCGGCCCCGCGCCGTCGACGCGTGCCGCCTCGGTCAGCTCGTCGGGCACGCTGAGGAAGAACTGCCGGAACAGGAAGGTCGCGGTGGCCGAGGCGATCAGCGGGATGATCAGGCCGCTGTAGGAGTTCAGCATGTTGAAGTCGGCCACGACCTTGTAGGTCGGCACGATGCGCACCTCGACCGGCAGCATCAGGGTCATGAAGATCAGCCAGAACGCCGTCATGCGGAAGGGAAAGCGGAAATAGACGATGGCATAGGCGGCGATGATCGAGATCGCGATCTTGCCGATGCACACGCCCAGCGCCATCACCAGGCTGTTGAACAGCACCACCGACAGCGGCGTGCGCGCCGCCTGGGCGAAGCCCTGGGTCAGCACCAGCACGTAGTTGTCGACGAGGTGCTTGCCGGGCAGCAGCGGGATCGGCGAGCGCAGCATGGTGGCCGAATCGTGCGTCGAGGCGACGAAGGTCACCCAGATCGGGAAGGCGATCAGGACCACGCCCAGCAGCAGCACGACATGGGCGAAGACGGTGAGGAAGGGGCGGTTCTCGATCATCGTCACCGCCTCAATAGTGGACGCGCCGCTCGATGAAGCGGAACTGCACGACCGTCAGCACCATCACCACCAGCATCAACACCACCGACTGCGCCGCCGAGCCGCCGAAATCGCTGCCGCGGAAGCCGTCGTTGTAGACCTTGAAGACCAGGATGGTGGTGTCACTGGCCGGCCCGCCCTTGGTCAGTGCGTCGACCACGCCGAAGGTGCCGAAGAAGGCGTAGATGATGTTGACCACCAGCAGGTAGAAGCCGGTCGGCGACAGCAACGGGAACACGATGGTCCAGAAGCGCCGGCTCGGCCCGGCGCCGTCGATCGCCGCCGCCTCGATCAGCGATTTCGGGATCGACTGCAGGCCGGCGAGGAAGAACAGGAAGTTGTAGCTGATCTGGTTCCAGCAGGCGGCGAAGATCACCAGCCACAGCGCCTGGTTGCCGTTGAGCTGGTGGTTCCATTCGATGCCGACACGCTCCAGCCAGTAGGCGAAGATGCCGACGCGGGGATTGAACAGGAAGCCCCACAGCACGCCGGCGACCGCGGGCGCCACGGCGTAGGGCCAGACCAGCAGGGTCTTGTAGGCGGTGGCGCCGCGCAGGGTGCGGTCGGCCATCACCGCCAGCAGCAGCGCCAGCGACAGGCCGATCAGGGTCACCATCAGGCTGAAGAACAGCGTGAGGCGCGCCGAATTCCAGTAAGCCGAATCGCTGAACAGGCGCTCGAAATTGGCGAACCAGACGAAGCGCGTGTTGCCGCCGAAGGCGTCCTCGACGATCAGCGACTGCCAGACCGCCTGGCCCGATGGCCAGATGAAGAACGCGACCGTGATGAAGAGCTGCGGCGCCAGCAGGATGTAGGGCAGCAGCTTGTCGTCGAACGTAACGCGCTTGTGCATGGGCTAGGGGGACCGCAAAGGAAAACCCCTCTCCGCCGTGACGGAGAGGGGTTCCCTGTGGTGGTTACTTGTTGGCGGCTTCGAAGTCGCGCAGCAGCTTGTTGCCGCGCGACACGGCGTCGTCGAGTGCCTGCTTGGCGGTCTTCTTGCCCGACCACACCGCTTCCAGCTCCTCGTCCATGATGTCGCGGATCTGCGGGAAGTTGCCGAGCCGCAGGCCCTTGGAGTTGTCGGTCGGCGCGTTGAGCATGAGCTGCTTCACGGCGACGTCGCGGCCGGGGTTCTCCTTGTAGAAGCCCGACTTCTCGGTGACCGAGACGGCGGCGGTGGAGATCGGCACGTAGCCGGTATCCATGTGCCACTTCGCCTGCACCTCGCCGCGCGAGAGGTAGGTGAAGAACTTGGCGACGCCGGCGTACTCGTCCTTCGGCTTGCCCTGCAGCACCCACAGCGTGGCGCCGCCGATGATCGAGTTCTGCGGCTGCTGACGCACCGAGGGACTGTACGGCATCATGGCGATGCCGACCTTGTCCTTGCCCAGCGCCTTGGCGATGCCGGCGGCCGAGCCCGAGGAGGCGATGTGCATGGCGCAGTCGCCGGCGTTGAACAGGGCCGTCGACTTGCCTTCGCGGCCGGCATAGACGAACACCTTGTCCTTGCTCCAGTCGGCGAACATCTGGATGAGCGCGACGCGGGCCGGATCGTTGAACTTCAGCTCGGTGTCGAGGCCGCCGAAGCCGTTGGACTTGGTGGCGAAGGGCAGGTCGTGCCAGGCGCCGTAGTTCTCGAGCAGGGTCCAGGTCTGCCATTGTGGCGTGAACCCGCACTTGGCGCCGGCCGCGACCAGCTTCTTGCCCATCGCGCCGACCTCGTCCCAGGTCTTGGGCGGCGTGTTGGGATCGAGGCCCGCCTTCTGAAACAGCTCCTTGTTCCAGTAGAACACCGGCGTCGAGGAGTTGAACGGCATCGACAGCAGCTTGCCGTCGGTCGTCGAGTAGTAGCCGTAGACCGGGCCGATATACGACTTGGCGTCGAACGGCTCCTTGGCGTCGGCCATCAGCTGGTACACCGGATAGACGGCGCCCTTGGCGGCCATCATCGTCGCGGTGCCGACCTCGAAGACCTGGATGATATGCGGGTGGGCGTTCTGCCGCGCGCGGAAGGCGGCGATGCCCGCCGTCAGGGTCTCGGTGTAGGAGCCCTTGAACACCGGCACGACCTTGTATTCAGACTGCGACGCGTTGAAGCCGTCGGTGATCACCTTGACCGCGTCGCCCAGCTCGCCGCCCATGGCGTGCCAGAACTGGATTTCCTTCTGTGCCCAGGCGGGTGAGCCCGCCAGGATTGCGGCGACAGCCGTCGCCACCGTCAAAAACTTTGCTCGCATGGTGCCTAATCCCTCCGTCCGGGTCGGAACGGCCTCCGTAGTCCGTCCCTGTTACCGTGCCGTGTCATGCCGGCCTTGCGCCGACGTTAGTGTGCAGAACGGTTTACCGGAAGGGGATTTCGTCACGAATCCGTAATATCAGCCGCCGACCGCCGCCAGAATCACGTCGGGCGTATCGGTGATCACGCAATCGACGCCGGTCGCCACCAGGGCCCGGGCCTGGGCCGGGTCGTTGATGGTGTAGGCACTCAGCAGATAGCCTGCTGCCTTAATCTCGGCCGCCCGCGCCGGCGCGAGCTTCTGGCCGTTGGTGTTGACGCCGACTGCGCCGACCGCCTCGGCGCGGGCGCGCCAATCGTCCCCGAGCTCGTCGATCAGGATCGCCCGCGGGTATTCCGGCGCAGCCTCGAGCGCGGCCGCCAGCGACGCATCCTTGAAGCTCGACAGCAGCGGCGTCGGCAGATGGGCCGGCCAGTGCGTACGCAGCATCGCGACCGTGGCCCGCGCCGTCTCCGCCTCCTGGCCCGGGCTGGGCTTGATCTCGACATTGGCGCCGAGATCCTCGTCGCCCAGGCAGGTGATGGTCGCGGCGAAGCTCGGCACGCGCTCGCCGGCGAAGCGCGCCGCCTTCCAGGCGCCGGCATCGAGGCCGCTGATCTCGGTCCACGGCGTGGCCGCGGCCAGCCGGTCGAGCCCGGCGGTGCGCTTCAGCGAATCGTCGTGCATCAGCATCAGCACGCCGTCGCCCGACAGCTTGACGTCGAACTCGACCCATGTCGCGCCGCGGGCGCGTGCCTCGCGCATCGAGGCCAGGGTGTTCTCCGGCGCGTAGGTGGCGGCGCCGCGATGGCCGACGACGCGCGGCAGCTTGAGCGGTGGCAGGGACATGGCCGGCGACACTAGGCACACGGGCGGCGCGCGTCCACAGCCGGCTTTGCGCTTTACCTCCAGCGCGAGGCTGCCGTTAAATGTCCGCCACGACACGATGGCAATTCTCGACAGCTTCCGCCTCGACGGACAGATCGCGCTGGTGACCGGCGCCGCGCGCGGCCTGGGCTGGGAAATGGCGCAGGCCCTCGCCGAGGCTGGCGCGCGGGTCCTGCTGCACGGCCGCACGACCGAGGCCGTCCAGCCACGCGCGGCGGAACTTGCCAGCCGCGGGCTCACTGCCGAGCCAGCCGGCTTCGACATGCGTGACGCCGCGGCGATCGAAAGCGCGATGGATGCGCTGCTGGCGCGCCATGGCCGCATCGACATCCTGCTCAACAATGTCGGCGAGCGCGACCGGCGCTCGGTGCAGCGCATCGAGCCGGAGGATTTCGACCGTCTCGTCGCCGTCGACCTCGGCGCGGTCTATCGCCTGATCAAGCGCGTGATGCCCGGCATGATCGGGCGCCGCCACGGCCGCATCATCTCGGTCACCTCGATCGTCGATCAGCTCGCGGCCAACGGCTCGCCCTCCTACACCGCCGCCAAGGGCGGGCTGGCGGCGCTGACCCGCGCGCTGGCCGCCGAGCTGGGCCGTCACGGCATCACCTGCAACGCCATCTCGCCGGGCTTCTTCGCCACCGAGACCAACGCGACCATGACCCAGGGTGAATCAGGAACCCAGCGCGCCCGACGCGTGCCGCTCAACCGCTGGGCCGAACCGCGCGAGATCGCCGGCGCCGCCCTGCTGCTGGCCTCGGCGGCCG
>CAYNOF010001129.1:0-8488 GCA_964398335.1 uncultured Rhizobiaceae bacterium | reverse complement strand
ACACCGTGCGCACCAAGGCGCGCACGCTGGAGGACGCGATCAAGGGCGCCGACGTGTTCCTCGGCCTGTCGGTGAAGGGCGCGGTGACGGCCGACATGGTGCGCAGCATGGCGGCGCGGCCGATCATCTTCGCCATGGCCAACCCCGATCCGGAGATCACGCCGGAGGAGGTCGCTGCGGTGCGCGGCGACGCCATCGTCGCCACGGGACGCAGCGACTACGCCAACCAGATCAACAACGTGCTGGGCTTCCCCTACATCTTCCGCGGCGCGCTCGACGTGCGCGCCACGACAATCAACGAGCCGATGAAGATCGCCGCCGCCGAGGCGCTGGCCAAGCTGGCGCGCGAGGACGTGCCCGACGAGGTCGACCGCGCGTATTCCGGCCGCCGGCTGCGCTATGGGCCGGAGTACATCGTGCCGGTGCCGTTCGATCCGCGGCTGATCGTCGAGGTGTCGTCTGCCGTTGCGCAGGCGGCGATGGACAGCGGCGTGGCGCGCAAGCCGATCATCGACATGGAGGCCTATCACCGGCAACTGTCGAGCCGGCTGGACCCGACCTCGAGCTGGATGCAGGGCGTGCTCGAGGAAGTGCGCGCCAACCCCAAACGCATCGCCTTCGCGGAAGGCGAGGAGGAGCGCACCATCCGTGCCGCCATCGCCTTCCGCGACGCCGGCTACGGCACGCCGATCCTGATCGGCCGCGAGGAGATCGTGCGCGACACGATGAAGTCGCTGGGCATCGAGGACGAGGTCGGGCTGGAAATCCACAACGCCCGCCTGTCGACCAAGAACCAGGCCTATACCGACCTGGTCTATGTCCGCCTGCAGCGCCAGGGCTATCTGCGCCGCGACGTGCAGCGCATGGTCAACCAGGGCCGCAACGTCTTCGGCGCCTGCATGGTCGCCGCCGGCGATGCCGACGGGCTGGTCACCGGCATCACGCGCCGCTTCCCGGAATGCTACGCCGACGTCACGCGGGTCATCGACGCCGAGCGCGACAAGGTGCCGATCGGCTATTCGATCGTCGTCTCGCGCGGGCGCACCGTGTTCCTCGCCGACACCTCGGTGAACGAGACGCCGAGCTCCGAGCAGCTCGCCGTCATCGCTCGGCAGATGACACGCAACGCGCGGCACATGGGCCACGAACCGCGGGTCGCCTTCCTGTCCTTCACCAATTTCGGCTCGCGCGAGATCGAGCGCACGGCGCGCATCCGCGAGGCGATCCGCATCCTCGAACGCTCGCAGGTCGATTTCGAGTTCGAGGGCGAGATGCAGGCCGACATGGCGCTCGACTACGAGCTGATGAAGAGCGTCTACCCGTTCTGCCGCCTGACCGGCCCGGCCAATATCCTGATCATGCCGGGCCTGCACTCCGCCCACATCTCCTCGCGCCTGATGCAGATGCTGGGCGGCGTGACGGTCTTCGGTCCGGTGATCGACGGCCTGCAGAAGCCGGTGCAGATCGTGCAGATGGGGGCGTCGAGCGGCGACCTCGTCACCCACGCCGCGCTGGCCGCCTACCACTCGATGTCGCCGCGCTGAGAGCCCCTCTCCCCCGGCGCGACCGAAGGTCGTCGTCTGTGGGCGTGGGACCGTAACCCGCCGGCAAATCGCGGCGTATAATCTCGGCCGATGGCCGATATCGAGCCCAGCCTGCCGTTGCGCCGCCACCTGATCGCCAATGCCGTGGTGCTGGCGCCGACCGTGATCGTGCTCACCGGCATGATGGTGGCGGGCTGGCTGCCGGTCGACCGCGCGCTGGGGGCGATGGCGGCGATCGGCTTCTGCACCGCGGTGATCGTGCGGCGCTACCTGCATTCCTTCGTGCGGTTTTCGCGCTACGTGGAAACCCTGGCGCGCGGCGGCGAGCCCGACGTGCCGCGCTTCGTGCTCTCGCCCGCCGCCGAGGAGCTGGCCCCCGGTGTGCAGGCGCTCGACGGCATGTGGCGGCGCCAGCGCGAGGCGGTGGCCGGCCTCGAGGTCTCGGCGCAGACCATCGTCGACGGCCTGCCCGACCCGCTCTTCGCCGTCGACCGCCGCCGCCGGCTGGTGCGCTGGAATCGATCGGCGAAAGACCTCGTGGGCATGCCGGCGGCCGAACGCGACCTGTCGGCCACCCTGCGCCATCCCGCCTTGCTCGGTGCCGTTGACGCCGCGCTGGAGGCGCAGGCGCCGACCGATACAGCGGTCGTCGAGCTGACCCTGGCCGGGCCGCCCGAGCGCATCGTCTCGGCCCACGTCAAGCGCCTGCCGCGCGCCACCGCCGACGGCTCGCTGGCGCTGGTGGTGCTGCACGACATCAGCGCGCTGCGCCGCGCCGAGCGCATGCGTGCCGACTTCGTCGCCAATGCCAGCCACGAGTTGCGCACGCCACTGGCCGGCCTGGTGGGCTTCGTCGAGACACTGCAGGGTCCGGCGCGCAACGACCCCAAGGCGCAGGAGCGCTTCCTCGCCATCATGGCCGAGCAGACCGACCGCATGCGCCGCCTGGTCGAGGATCTGCTGTCGCTCTCGCGCATCGAGCAGCGCGAGCACGAGTCGCCGACTTCGCGCGTCGATGTCGGCGGCGTGCTGCGCGGGGTGCGCGACCTGATCGACATGAAGGCGCGCCAGCGCGGCGTTACCGTCGATTTCGAGATCCCCGACAACCTGCCGACGGTGACCGGCGACGCCGACGAGCTCACCATGGTGTTCCAGAATCTCGCCGACAATGCCGTGAAATACACGGCGGCCGGCACGTCGGTTCAGGTCGTTGCGTCTGTCGAGGGCGACAGGATTCGCGTCGACGTCATCGACCACGGCGAAGGCATTGCGCCACAGCATGTACAACGCCTGACCGAGCGGTTTTATCGCGTGGATAACGCACGCTCGCGTGAGATGGGCGGGACCGGGCTGGGGCTGGCGATCGTCAAGCACGTGCTGAACCGTCACCGCGGCAAGCTCGCGATCGACAGTGAACTGGGTCGCGGCTCGACCTTCACAGTGATCCTGCCGGCTGCGCTCACGCGTGCGTAAGCGAACATTCGACAAAGGCCTCGCATCGTCACCGTCGCTCGCAAAGGAGCTGAATCGATGTTCGCCAAAGGATTCGCCGTCGGCAGCCTCCTCGCCATCGCCATGGCCGGTGGTGCCCAGGCCCGCGACCAGATCCAGATCGCCGGCTCGTCGACCGTGCTGCCCTTCGCCACCATCGTCGCGGACGAGTTCGGCAAGGCCAACCCGAGTTTCAAGACACCGGCCGTCGAGTCCGGCGGTTCATCGGCCGGCCTGAAGAATTTCTGCGCCGGCGTCGGCGACAAGACCATCGACATCGCCAACTCCTCGCGTCCGATCAAGCCGGCCGAGATCGAGGAATGCAGGAAGAATGGCGTCGCCGACATCCAGGAAATCCGCATCGGCTATGACGGCATCGTCTTCGCCAGCTCGGCCAGGGGGGCGCATTTCCAGTTCGAGCCGGTACATATCTACAAGGCGGTCGCCGCCCAGGTGCCGATCGGCGGCAAGCTGGTTCCCAACCCGTTCAAGAGCTGGAAGGAGATCGACCCGCAGTTCCCCGACCAGCCGATCCTGCTGTTCATCCCCGGCGAGAAGCACGGCACCCGCGAGGTCTTCGAGGAGAAGGTGCTCGAGGCCGGCTGCCACACCCTGCCGGAGATCAAGGCGATCAGCGACGCCAAGGCGCAGCGCAAGGCGTGTATCGCGGTGCGCAAGGACGGCCTGTCGATCGACATCGACGGCGACTACAGCGAGACCCTGGCGCGCATCCGGCGCACGCCGACCGCGATCGGCGTGTTCGGCCTGAGCTTCTACGAGCAGAACAAGGACAAGGTCCGGGTCGCCACGGTGTCGCACATCATGCCGGCGGTCGACACGATCGCGTCCGGCAGATACCCGGTCTCGCGCCCGCTCTTCTTCTACGTCAAGAAGGCGCATATCGGCATGATCCCGGGCCTGAGGGAGTACGTCGAGTTCTTCCTCAGCGACAAGATGGTCGGCGACCGCGGCATGGCGGTCGAGAAGGGCCTGATTGCGATGCCGAAGAACGAGCGCGCCGCCGTACGCGCCGCTTTTGCCAAGGGCGACGTTCTCAGGTGAGCGACCGCTCTACAAGTTATCCACCTGTTGGCCGATTTAATCAAACTGTAATAATTCAGAAATAAGATCGTCGTCTGCGGTTCATACGACTCGCGCCCGTCGGTGACAGCAAGTTGCCGCCACAGTGATGCATTCGCTGTCTGCCGCCTCGCGGCAGACGCGACATCGAAGCGAGGAAAGCAGATGAAGATGAAGACCCAACTCCTCCGCCGAGGCCTGCTCGCCCTCGGTGTGGTGCTAGGACTCAGTGGCGTCGGTCAGGCAGTCGCGGCCGATATCACCGGTGCCGGCGCGACCTTCCCCTATCCCGTCTATGCCAAGTGGGCGGAAGCCTACAAGGCGAAGGCCAACGTCGGCTTGAACTACCAGTCGATCGGCTCGGGTGGCGGCATCAAGCAGATCACCGCCAAGACGGTCGATTTCGGTGCGTCCGACATGCCGCTCAGCCCGGCCGATCTCGAGAAGAACGGCCTCACGCAGTTCCCAACCGTGATGGGCGGCGTCATTCCGGTCTACAACCTGCCCGGCATCGCCGCCGGCGCGATCAAGCTGACGGGCCCGGTCCTCGCCGACATCTACCTGGGCAAGATCACCAAGTGGGATGACGCGGCGATCGCAAAGCTCAATCCCGACGTGAAGCTGCCCAGCCAGGCGATCACGGTGGTCTATCGCTCGGACGGGTCGGGCACGACCTTCATCTTCGCGAACTACCTGGGCAAGGTCAGCCCGACGTGGAAGTCGACGATCGGCGAGGGTACCTCGGTGAAGTGGAACACCGGCATCGGCGGCAAGGGCAACGAGGGCGTCGCCGGCTACGTCAAGAGCACGACGGGGTCCATCGGCTACGTCGAGTATGCCTATGCGCTGCAGAACAACCTCTCCTACGTGATGATGCAGAACAAGGCCGGCAAGTTCGTCAAGCCCGACTCGCCGTCCTTCCAGGCGGCGGCGGCCAACGCCGACTGGTCGGCGGCGCCGGGCTTCGCGTTGCTGCTGACCGACCAGCCGGGCGACGCCAGCTGGCCGATCACCGGCGCGACCTTCATCCTGATGCAGAAGAAGCAGGACAAGCCGGAGCGGGCCCTGGAGGTCCTCAAGTTCTTCGACTGGGCCTACGCCAACGGCGACAAGCTGGCCGACGATCTGCATTACGTCCCGATGCCTGACGCGGTGGTCAAGCTCATCAAGGACTCGTGGAAGAAGGACATCACGGGATCTGCCGGACCTGTGTGGAAGTAAGGGCCGCGAAGCCTCTTCTTCACGAAACGAATGCCGGACGGGCGACAACAGACGCTCGTCCGGTTCGCTCGATGCGGGTGCGGGGGACAGCATGACAACAGGTACTCTGGCGGATGAGAAGTCGATGGCACGACGTGCACCGCAGCGCCTGATATCGGGCGATGGCGTTGCCCGCGGGCTGACACTGGGCGCCGTGTGGCTGGTGTTGGCCTTGCTGTCGGGAATCTTGCTGTCGCTCGTGATCGGCTCATGGCCGGCGATCTCGCAATTCGGCATCTCGTTCATCTGGACCGATGCCTGGGATCCTGTCCGCGAAGAGTTCGGCGGCTTGGTTCCGGTGTTCGGCACCTTGATCACTGCGCTCGTCGCCATGCTCTTCGGCATTCCGCTCAGCTTCGGGATCGCGATCTTCCTGACGGAATGGTGCCCGCAGTGGCTCAGACGGCCCCTCGGCGTCGCGATCGAGCTGCTCGCGGCGGGTCCGCGCATCATCTACGGCATGTGGGGACTTTTCGTTTTCGCCCCGTTCGTTCGCGCGTACGTGCAACCGATTCTCATCGATGTGTTCGGCCCGATCCCGCTCATCGGCGCCCTCTTCCAGGGACCGCCACTGGGCATCGGCGTGCTGACCGCCGGCATCATCCTGGCGATCATGGTCCTGCCGTTCATCACCGCGGTCGTGCGCGACGTCTTCGACACCGTCCCCGGCGTGCTGAAGGAATCGGGCTACGGCCTGGGAATGACGACCTGGGAAGTCATCTCGAGCATCGTGCTTCCCTATACGCGCAACGGCATCGTCGGCGGCATCATGCTCGGCCTGGGCCGCGCGCTGGGCGAGACGATGGCGGTCACCTTCGTCATCGGCAATGCACATCGGATTTCGGCATCGGTGCTGGCACCCGGCACGACGATCGCCTCTGCCCTGGCCAATGAATTCACCGAGGCGACCACCGATCTCTACATGGCGTCGCTGATCTATCTCGGCCTGATTCTGTTCGTCATCACCTTCGCGGTTCTCTCGGTCGCCAAGCTGCTGCTGCTGCGCGCCGAACGCCGGTCCGGTACCTGAGGGGGCGCACGCCATGCAGAAGTCAAATCGCGTGCGCAAGGCCAAGGACACGGTCGCGCGCTTCCTGTGCTTCGCAACCGTGGGGATCGGCGTCGGCGCCCTTGCCCTGATCCTGTGGACGCTGCTGGCCAACGGTTTCGCCAATGTCGGCCTCTATCTCTTCACGGAGATGACGCCGCCGCCGGGCAGCGCCGGTGGTATCGCCAACGCGATCGTCGGCAGCCTGATCATGACGGGTCTCGGCGTCGTCATTGCCACGCCGATCGGCATCCTCGCCGGGATCTATCTCGCCGAGTTCGGTCGCTACACCATCGTCGCCAGGGTGACGCGCTTCATCTCCGACGTGCTGCTCAGCGCGCCGTCGATCGTGATCGGCCTGTTCGTGTATCAGATCATGGTCGTGCCGATGTCGCACTTCTCGGCGTGGGCAGGTTCGATTGCCCTGGCGATCATCGTCATTCCGGTCGTCCTGCGCACGACCGAGAACATGCTCAGCCTCGTTCCGCCCGGCCTTCGCGAGGCGGCCTTCGGCTTGGGCTCGCCGCACTGGCGCGTGATCCTGTCCGTCTCACTGCGCGCGGCCAAGCAAGGCGTGATCACCGGCATTCTGTTGGCGGTCGCGCGCGTCAGCGGCGAAACCGCACCGCTGCTTTTCACCGCGCTTAACAATCAGTTCTGGTCGACCGACCTGAATGCCCCGATGGCGAACCTGCCGGTGGTCATCTTCCAGTTCGCGGTCAGCCCGTACGACGACTGGCGGCGCCTGGCGTGGGCAGCCGCTCTGCTGATCACTCTCAGCGTTCTTGGCCTCAATATCCTCGCCCGCGTGCTTGTGCGCGGCGAGAGCCAGAAACGCTGACCATGCACGAGATTTGAGGAGATCGATCATGAACGCGATCAACATGCAGGCGACGGTCAGCGCGCAAGCGGGCGACAGCTCCCAGAAGGCCGACAAGTTTGTCGTGCGCGATCTCGATTTCTTCTACGGCACGCAGCAGAGCCTAAAGTCGGTGAACATGGCCATCCGCGAAGGCGAGGTGACGGCCATCATCGGCCCTTCGGGCTGCGGCAAGTCAACATTGTTGCGTGTCTTGAATCGCATGTACGCGCTGTATCCGAACCAGCGGGCCGTCGGACACGTATTTCTCGACGGTGACGACATTCTCGAAGACAAGCAGGACCTCAACGACCTGCGCAAGCGCGTCGGCATGGTCTTCCAGAAGCCGACGCCGTTTCCGATGTCGATCTTCGACAACGTCGCCTATGGCATCCAGCTCCACGAAAGCGTCCCCACCTCCGAGCTCTCCGACCGCGTCGAGCAGGCGCTGCGCCGCGCGGCGCTGTGGGAGGAGGTGAAGGACAAGCTGCGCAAGAGCGGCCAGGGACTGTCTGGCGGCCAGCAGCAGCGACTCTGTATCGCTCGCGCCGTCGCGGTGAATCCCGAGGTCGTGCTGATGGACGAGCCATGCTCGGCGCTCGATCCGATTTCGACGGGACGCATTGAGGAACTGATCGACGAGCTCAGGGGCAATTTCACGATTGTGATCGTCACGCACAACATGCAACAGGCCGCACGCGTGTCGCAGCGCACTGCGTTCTTCCATCTCGGAGAGTTGGTCGAATATTCCGACACAAAGAATATCTTCACCAACCCCCAAGAAAGCCGAACTCAAGCCTATATCACCGGCCGCTTCGGTTGAGGTGAGACAGCGATCGGAGGATCCCCTCATGGCAAACGAGCATATGTTGAAGCGCTTCGACGAGGAGCTGCAGCGACTCGATTCGAAGATCAGCGAGATGGGCGGCCTGGCCGAGGCGCAGCTCGCGCGCTCGCTGCAGGCGATCCGCGAGCGCGACTCGACCCTGGCCGAATCGGTGATCGCCTCGGATGCGCGGGTCGACCAGATCGAGAAGGACATCCAGGAGCACGTCCTGCAGATGCTGGCGCTGCGCCAGCCCATGGCAGTCGACTTGCGCCAGATCCTCTCGGCGGTGAAGATGGCGACGACGCTGGAGCGCATCGACGACTACGCCAAGAACAACGCCAAGCGCTCGATCGTGCTGATGCAGGGCTCGGTCCCGC
>CAYNOF010001128.1:0-16806 GCA_964398335.1 uncultured Rhizobiaceae bacterium | reverse complement strand
GGTCCAGGCCGACAGCTTCTTCGCCAACCTGCTGGCGCTGCTGCCCGCCATCCTGGTCGCCATGCTGGTGTCGGGCGGGCTGGGACTGGCGTTCGAGCGGGTCATCGTGCGGCCGGTCTACGGCCAGCATCTCAAGCAGATCCTGGTGACGACGGGCGGCCTGATCGTCGCCGAGCAATTGCTGAAGGTGGTGTGGGGCCCCGACCAGATCACGCTGACGCGGCCCACCGCGTTGCGTGGCGCCTTCGTGCTGGGCGATGTCGCCATCGAGAAATATCGCGTGCTGGCCGTCGCTGTCGGGCTGGTGATCTTCGCTGCGCTCGCCCTGACCCTCAACCGCACGCGGCTGGGCCTGCTGATCCGCGCCGGCGTCGAGAACAGCGAGATGGTGGAGGCGCTGGGCTATCGCATCCGCCGCCTGTTCGTCGGCGTCTTCGTCGCCGGCTCGGCGCTGGCCGGGCTGGGCGGCGCGATGTGGGGCCTCTACCAGGAGACCGTGACCGCCGCGATCGGCGCGCAGGTCGCGGTGCTGGTCTTCATCGTCATCATCATCGGCGGGCTGGGCTCGGTCGGCGGCTGCTTCGTCGGCGCGCTGCTGGTGGGATTGACCGCGAATTACATCGGCTTCCTCGCGCCCAAGGTGGCTCTGGGCTCGAACATCCTGCTGATGACCCTGATCCTGCTGTGGCGGCCGCAGGGCCTCTATCCCGTGGCACGGAGATAGGTCGATGTTGCGCGCCCTGCTCTCCGACGATCTGCCGCGCAGCCGCTGGCTCGCGGTGGCCCTGCTCGTCATCCTGCTCGGCCTGGCCTTCGCGCCGTTCCTCTTCCCCGGCGCGAAGTCGCTGAACGTCGCGGCCAAGATCTGCATCTTCATCGTGCTGGCGGCGAGCTTCGACCTGCTGCTGGGCTATACAGGCATCGTCTCCTTTGCCCACACCATGTTCTTCGGCATCGGCGCCTATGGCGTGGCGGTGGCGCTCACGCGCATGGGGCCGGGCTGGGGTTCGGTGCTCATCGGCATCATCGCCGGCCTGTTGGTCGCGATCGCGCTGGCCGCGGCGATCGGCCTGCTCAGCCTGCGCCTGCGCACGATCTTCTTCGCCATGATCACGCTCGCCGTCGCCAGCGCCTTCGCCATCCTGGCCTCGCAGCTCTCCACGCTCACCGGCGGCGAGGACGGCCTGAACTTCCGTCTGCCGGCGGCGCTGCGCAGTTCTTTCAACCTCGCCGAGGGCACGCTGCTGGGCGTGCGGCTGAACGGACGGCTGCTCGACTACTACCTGGTGTTCTTCAGTGCCGTCGCACTGATGCTGGCGATGCTGCGCATCGTCAACTCGCCCTTCGGCAGCGTGCTGATGGCGATCCGCGAGAATCCGTTCCGTGCCGAGGCGATCGGCTACCGCACCGTGGTCTACCGCACGATCGCCAGCTGCATCGCCGCCGGGATCGCCGCCCTCGCCGGTGCGTTGCTGGCGCTGTGGTCGAGCCAGACAAACCCCGACACCACCTTGAGCTTCGACATCATGGTCGACATCCTGCTGATGGTCGTGATCGGCGGCATGGGCACGATGTACGGCGCTATGATCGGCGCGGTGCTGCTGGTGTTTGCGCAGAACTACCTGCAGGACGCGCTGGGCCTGGCCACCCAGGTGCTGGCCGGCACGCCCATCGCCGGCCTCTTCCACCCCGACCGCTGGCTGCTCTGGCTCGGGCTGGCGTTCATCCTCTGCGTCTACTTCTTCCCGGCCGGGATCGTCGGGAGATTGCGGGCCCGGCGATAGGTACCGACCGTCAAACCGCTTCCGATCTTCTTTGGCACGCTATCTTGTATAACAAGATACCTTGCTATATAGAGGCCATGCGGAGAGGAACCGACACCATGAATCATCTCGACCGTCGCCACTTCCTGGGCGCGCTGGGCGCCGGCCTGATCGTGGCACCGCGCGCGTTCGCAACGCCTTCGCCGGAGCAGTTCCGCCAGCGCCTCTCGCAAGCCGAGCAGGACGGCAGGGTGAGCGGCCTGCACGCGCTGCTGGTGAGCCGGGGCGGCGCGCTCGTGTTCGAGCATTACGGCCGCGGCGAGGACGAGGCGTCGGGCCGCGGGAAGCTGGGCACCGTGGTCTTCGGCCCCGACGTGCCGCACGATTTGCGCTCGGTATCCAAAGGCGTGGTCGGTCTTGCCTATGGTATCGCGCTTGCCGCCGGCAAGGTCCCGCCGCCCGAGGCGAAGCTGTACGAGCAGTTTCCCGAATACGCCGACCTCGCGCGCCAACCCGGCCGTGACCTGCTGACCATCCATCACGCGCTCAGCATGACGCTGGGATTGGACTGGGACGAGCTCACGATCCCCTATGGCAACCCGCGCAATGCCGAGACCGCGATGGAGGCCGCGCCCGACCGTCTGCGCTTCATTCTGGAGCGGCCGATTCTGGGCGTGCCGGGCGCGGCCTGGACCTATTGCGGCGGCGCCACCGCGCTGCTGGGCCGGCTGATCGCCAAGGGTACCGGCGAGCCCCTGCTGGCCTATTGCCGTCGCGTCCTGTTCGACCCTATGGGCTTCGGTCCCATTGCTTGGTCGCAGGGCCGCGACGGCGAATATCGTGCGGCCTCGGGCTTGCGCCTGCTGCCGCGCGACCTGCTGAAGATCGGCGAGCTTGTGCGCTCAGGCGGCATGTGGGCCGGCGGCCAGCTCGTGCCGCGCGACTGGCTGAAACGCGCCATCAGCCCCATCGTCCCGATCGATGGACGCCGCTACGGCTACCACTGGTACCTCGGTGCGTCCGCCGCCAGCGGCTCGCAGCACCTGGAACCCTGGATCGGCGGCATCGGCTGGGGCGGCCAGCGCCTGTACATCTTCCCTGCGCTCGACCTCGTCGTGGCGCAGCACTGCGGCAACTACAACAAGTCAGGCGCGGAGCAGCGGCGGATCAACGATGCCATCATCGGCGACGTCGTGCTGCCGGGCGTCTGAGCCGATCCGGCTTACACGACAGTCTTCACCACCACCATGTGGCTCGAGACCCGACGAACGCCCTCGATCGTCTGAGCCAGCGCCCGGCACGCATCGATCTCGCGCCGCGTCCCGGCCTCGCCCCAGAGATGGACGATGCCGCTGTCGACAATGACGTTCGAGACGATCGATCCGGCCCAGTGCCTGGCCTTCAGCTCCTCCAGCAGGCGCTCGCGGATCGTCTGGTCCTCGACATCCGGTGCCGGCTGCTCGGACGGGTCGACCGCCAGAAGCGCGCGCAAGAGGTCGCTGCGGCTGACGATGCCGACCAGGCGATGGCCGTCCAGCACCGGCAGGCGCTTGATCGCATGGCGCTCCATCAGCTCGGCCAGCTCGCGCAGCGGCATTCGGCCCGTCGCCGATATCACGTTGCGGCTCATCACGTCAGCCACCAGTCGGCCATGCGAGCGCAGGAACTCCGAGGCCTGACGCAAGTCGCTGGTGATCAGGTCGCGCCACCACGAGGCGCGCTTTTCGGAGCGGATCTCGCCGCGCCGCATCAGGTCGGACTCGCTGATGATGCCGACGAGCCTGCCGTCCGTGTTCAGCACCGGCAGCGCGCTGATGCGACGACCCAGAAGCAGCTGTGCCGCCTCATAGACACTGGCTTCCGGGGAGACGGTGATCACGTCCCTCGTCATGATGTCGATGACTTTCATGGTGATCCTGCAGCAGAGCGCATAGTTATTTGAAACATGACGTGAAGCCGGCCGTCGGGCCTTGACCTGCCTCAAGCCGTGCGGCGGCGTCTGACGCCCCGAATCCTGGCCGCCAGCAGGGGCGCGACCGCTAGAACAGCCATGCCCAGAAGCATCATGCCGCCGCGGCGCGGATCGTAGTCCGCGATCGCCCTTTCGAATCTCCCATCGACCAGGAGGCCGCCCACGACGATGTCGAAGGTGAAGGTCAGCGCCATCCACAGGGTGCCGACGGCCAGCAGACCGCGCGTGCTGCGCACCCGCATCCAGCGACTGCTCGCCATGGCAATGGCGATGACCAGCAGGGAGCCCACCGCCACGCCGACCTGGTGCGTCGCCCGATCACCGAGAGCGGCCTCGAGAAAGAGCTCGCGCAGCAGACCGTGCACGCACTCGGTGACGATGATCATGAACCAGACGGCGATCGGGCGAAAATTCACACGCAGGCTCCGGGCAGCGACGCGCCATTTTCGCCACGCCGCTCCACTCCGCCTTGCGCGAAATCAAGAGCAAAATCCGTCCAAAAATTGACTGATATCAAGGCGTCGCCGAGGGCTCCGGCGCATAGGAAAAAAATTGACTGCGGGAGAGTCCACGATGTCGGATGGAGAACTTGCGTATCTCGCCCTGGTGATCGGCTGCTTCGCCGCCTTCGCCGTCGCGGTGACCTGGCTGCGCGCCGATTATGTGACGTTTCGCCGGCGTCACCCCTCGACGCCCGCGTCAACGCAGGCGCAGATGGCCGAGTAGCCATCCGCTGTTTCGTCGGCGCGCCCCTATGGGCGCATGAAGGCCATCGGTTCGTCGTCGTCGAGGTTCTCCGCACTGGCGGTAAGCTCGGCGGCGATATCGGCGTTGGAGCGTCCGGCGCTGCGGAAGGCGCGGATCGCTTCGGCCACCAGCGCACGTCCCACGACATCGACACCGATCGAACGCGCCGCGGCTTCCGCCAGCGCCTCCTGGGCGTGCTTCGCGACGATCTGATAGGCGCTCATCGGCCGGCCTCGAGGCGGTCGAAATGCCGCTTCACCAGGAAGAAGTCGAAGGCAACGCCGAAGAAGGTCAGGCCGAAGCCGAACCAGGCCATGGCGAACTCATGCGCCTTGGCCCACAGCACCAGGCCGACCAGCGCCAACGCGGTCGCCAGCAGGGCGAAAACCCATTCAGAGACGTCGTCCATCGTTACCTCCACGCGGTTCATCAAACAGGATGCGGGCGCTGTCGCCCTCGGGATCGTCGAACTGGCCGTTGCGCAGCGACCAGAGGAAAGCCGCCAGCCCCAGGCCGCCCAGGAACAGCGCGATCGGCAACAGGTAGAGCAGGATGTCCATCACGCCCTGCCTTGCGCCGGGCGCAAACGCAGCGCGCTCGCGATCACCAGCAGCGAGGAGCTCGACATCGCCAGCGCGGCCAGCGGCGGCGTCAGCAGACCGCTCATGGCGACCGGCACGGCGACGGTATTGTAGAGGATGGCAAGCGCCACGTTGCGCCGCATGCCGGCCAGCGCAGCCTTCGCCAGCGCCAAGGTATCGGCGACAGCCATCAGCGCCTCGCCCTGGAAGACAGCATCGGCGGCCGCCGTGGCGACGTCGGCCGCCTCACCCGGCGACATCGACGCATGCGCCGCGGCCAGCGCCGGCGCGTCGTTGATGCCGTCGCCCACCATCAGCGGCTTGCGTCCGGCCGCGACCAGCTCAGCGACTCGCGCGAGCTTCTGATCGGGCGTCAGTCCGGCCTGCCACGCCTCGATGCCCAGTGCGTCGGCAATTCGGCGCACGGTCGGGGCGCGATCGCCCGACAGCAGCATGATCGCGAGGCCGCGAGTCTTGAGCGCCGCGATCGTATCGGCGGCATCGGCGCGCAGCACGTCCTCGAAGACGAAACGGACCGCCGCCTCGCCGGGCCGCACGAGCCACAGCTCCATCGCATCGGCCGCGCCATCCTCGGCCACGCCGCAGAAGCGACGAGATCCCAGGCGCAGCTCGCCGCAGGACAGGCCTTGTCCCGGATGCTCCTGCACGTTCGGCAAGGGGCGCACATCCGGCGCGGCGGCGACCAGCGCGCGCGCCAGCGGATGACGCGACGAGGCGGCGAGCTGCGCTGCGATCTGCAGCGCATCGTCGGGACGCGTGGCGTCGTCGAGCAGCACGGGCTTGCCGCGCGTGAGCGTGCCGGTCTTGTCGAAGATCACGAGGTCGACGTCGCCCAGCCGTTCAAGCGCGGTGGGCGATACGGTCAGCACGCCGCGTCGCGCCAGCCGGCCAATGGCGACGGTCGCGACAGTCGGTTGCGCCAGGGCCAGCGCGCAGGGGCAGGTAACGATCAGCACCGCGGCCGCGATCAGCAGCGAATCGCGCGCACCCAGGTCGCCCACCAGCCACCAGGCGAGGAAGGTCGTGAGCGCCAGCAGGTGCACCGTGGGCGTGTAGATGCGCGCCACGCGATCGGCCAGGGCGACAAATCGCGAGCGGCCCTGCTCCGCTGCCTCCAGCAGGCGCGCGATGCGCGACAGCAGCGTATCCTCGCCGACGGCGGTGACGCGCAGCCGCAGCGGCGCGCCGACGTTCATCGCGCCGCCATGCGCCAGCGAGCCCACCGCGAGTCGCACCGGCCGGCTCTCGCCGCTGACAAAGCTGTTGTCCAGCAAGGCCGGCGCGTCGAGCACCACGCCGTCGGCCGCCAGCCGCTCGCCGGCAGCCACGCGCAGCACGTCGTTGGTCTTCAGCTCGGCCGACGTGACGTGGCGCAGCGTACCGTCGTCCTGCTCGAGCGTCGCGACCGAGCCGGCCAGGCTGAGCAGATGCGCCGCAGCCGACCGCGCCCGTCCACGCGCGCGCCGCTCGACATAGCGGCCCACCAGAAGGAAGAACACCAGCATGGTGGCCGATTCGAAATAGGCGTGCGGCCCGGAGCGCATTGTCTCGGCCAGACTGACCCCGACCGTCAGCAGCACGCCGACCACGACCGGCAGGTCCATGCTGCCGCGTCGCTGGCGCAGCGCGGCCCAGGCCGAGACGGCGAAAGGCTTGAGCGCGTAGGCAAGCGCCGGGATCGCGATCAGCGCCGAGATGTAGTGCAGCAGGTCGCGCGTCGCGCCCAGGGCTCCGGACCATACCGAGACGCTGAGCAACATGATGTTGGCGGCAGCGAAGCCGGCCACCGCCATGCGGCGCAGCAGGTCGCGCTCCTCCGCGTCACCCAGCCGGCGCGCCGCCTGCGGCGTGAAGGGTGCCACGCGATAGCCCAGGCCGGCGACAAGACCGGCAAAGGTCTCGCCGAGCGTGGCCGGGCCCTTCCAGCGCAGGCTCAGGCGCCGTGTCGTGGCATTGAGCCGCGCCTCGCTCACGCGCTCGTCTTGCGCCAGCGCGTGCTCGATCAGCCACAGGCAGGCGGCGCAGCGCAGTCCGTCGACCGCCAGGTCGAGCGTGCAGGTTCCATCATCGGCGGCCCGCACATAAGGTGTCGGATCGGTGGTTTCCGCCGATACCGGCCGCTCGCCATCCGGCCGCCCAGGCCGCAGCGCATAGTACTGGTCGAGCCCGAGCCGGCCGACGAGGCCATAAGCCGCCTCGCAACCCGCGCAACAGAATCGCTCGCCCGCGATCGTGCGGCCGCCGCAATGCGCGCAAAGCGTTGCGGCATCGGCCTCTGCACGGTTGGAGAGGGCAAGCGCCAAGGTCATCTCACGATTACCCGGCGTGTGGCGCGAAACTCATGGCCGGCGCCGTCCTGGGCTATCACGGTGATGTCCCAGGCGCCGCGGGCTTCGGGTCGGAAGCTGCCGGCGTAGCGTGCCGATCCCACAGCCGAGAGCGGCACATCGATCGCCGCCAGCCGGCCGATCGGCCGATCGGCGATAGCCGAGACGACGAGGCCAGGAATGTAGCCACCCTGTGTATACGCAAGGCGCCCGACGATCCGCCCTGCGCCACTGTCGTGCCTGATGTCGAGCACCCAACCCAGCGCGTCCTGAGCCTCCGAGCGCTCGATCTCCACGTCGTAGCTGCGGCCGCGTTCATAGGCGTTGGTCACGACAAGACCGGGAGAGCTGCGCAGCGCGAAAAGCAGCAGCACCATGTTCACGGCGACCACCAGGGCCAACCCCATCGGGAAGAGCCAGGGGATGATCGACCGGCGGGGTGTCGCGGCGATGCTCATGTCATCCTCCACAATCAGCGTGCCGGTCCGACGAAGACCGCATCGCGCCGCGCCACGACGCGTCCCTGGGCGTCGAGCACGCGGAAGGTCACGGTCCGGTTGACGCCGTCGAGCGCAGCGCGCGGCGCTTTCAGGAACAGAGGCACCGTCTCGACCGAGTCGGGCCTCGCCAGCACGGTGACGACGCCATCCGCGGCTTCGCCTTCGGCGGGCGCCATCACGAGACCTGCGAAACCCGCCGCCTGGATGCGGAAGGTTTGTGCCTGCCTCGCCTTGTTGAGGACCTTCACCGTGTAGCCGTTGCGGACGGAGCCATCGGCCAGCAGGACGAATTGCGGCATGCGATCGCGCAGCACGTTGACTTCCACCGTGGTACGCAATGCCAGCGCCACGACCATCACCGTAGCGACGAGCGTCAGCAGCGCGGCGTACAGGATGGTGCGTGGACGCACGAAGCGGTAGCGGCCGGGCTTGCCCTGTGCGCGTTCGGCCTCGTAGGCGGTGCTGGTCCAGGCGATCAGGTTGGGCGCGCGATTGACCTTGGCCATGATCTCGTTGCAGGCGTCGATGCACAGGCCGCAGCCGATGCACTGGATCTGCAGGCCATCGCGAATGTCGATGCCTGTCGGGCAGACGTAAACGCAGGCCTTGCAGTCGATGCAGTCGCCGGTGCCGGGCGCCGGCTCGGCATTCTTGCGGATCGGCCCGCGCTTCTCGCCGCGCCAGGCGCGATAGGTCACGGCCGCGCTGTGCTCGTCGAGCATCGCCGCCTGGAAACGCGGCCATGGGCACATATAGGTGCAGACCTGCTCGCGCGCCCAGCCGGCGAGCAGATAGGTCGTGGCGGTGAACAGGCCGACAAAGAAATAGACGCCGGTCGTCGATTCGCCGGCGAAGAACTGCCGCGCCACCGTCGGCGCATCGTCGAAGTACAGCACCCAGGCGCCGCCCGTCGCGGCGGCGATCAACAGCCAGACAGCGTGCGTCGCGACCTTGAGCACGATCTTCTTGGCGGTCCAGGGCGCCTTGTCGAGCCGGATGCGGGCGCTGCGATCGCCCTGGATCCAGCGTTCGACCGTCATGAACAAATCGGTCCATACGGTCTGCGGACAGGCATAGCCGCACCAGACGCGGCCGAACAGGCTGGTGACGAAGAACAGCCCGACCGCGGCCAGCACCAGCAGGCCGGTGATGTAGTAGACCTCCTGCGGCCAGATCTCGATGTCGAAGAAGTAGGCGCGGCCCGCCGACATGTCGATCAGCAGCGCCTGGTCGGGCGCGCCCGGCCCGCGATCCCAGCGCAACCAGGCGCCGGTATAGTAGACCGTGAGGCAGACAGCCAGGATCGCCCACTTCACCCGCCGCCACGTGCCCGTGATGCGCTTGGGATAAACCTTCACCCGGCTGGCATAGAGCGGCGTGGGCGCCGACACGTTGGTCGGCGCGGCCGAGCGCTCCTGGGGTGACATGGCCTTCATCGTCACGGTCCTACCCTACTTGCCGCCGCCCAGTCCGTGGACGTAGATCGTGAGCATCTTGATGGTCGCCTCGTCGAGGCGGCCTTCCCAGTTCGGCATGACGCCGGCGCGCGCGTTGAAGACGCTGTCACGGATCGCCTCGCGCGTGCCGCCATAGAGCCAGATCTGGTCGGTGAGCGACGGCGCGCCCAACTCGCGATTGCCCGACCCGTCCTGCTGGTGGCAGGCCGCGCATTGCTCGGCGAAGACCGTCGCACCGCGCGCGGCCTTCGCCTGGTCGTGCGGCTGGCGCGACAGGGCCAGCACGTGCTCGACCACGTCGTCGATCTGCGCCGGTGTCAGCATGCCGTCGGCGCCGAAGCGCGGCATCAGCGAGGTCCGCGCCTTGTCGTGCTCGCTGCGGATGCCGTAGCGGATGGTCTGCTCGATATCGGCCACGGTGCCGCCCCACAGCCAGTCGTCATCGGCGAGATTGGGAAAGCCGCGGGCGCCGGCGCCGCCGGCCTGATGGCAGGCGGCGCAGTTGTTGTTGAAGGCGGCGCGGCCGCCGGTGCGGGCGAAGGCCAGCAGCTTCGGATCCTTGCGCACCTCCTCGATCGGCAGGGCGCGGATGCGGTCGACCATCGGCGCCTGCGCGTCGGTGGCCGCCTTCACCGTCACGGCCAGGTCGCCGCGGTTGGTGTGCCCGAGCAGGCCGTCGATGCCGGGAATCGCCGGATAGAGCACGCACCAGACGATCGCGAACACGATCGTGGCGTAGAAGGTATAGAGCCACCAGCTGGGCAGCGGCGTGTTGAGCTCCTTGATGCCGTCCCACTCGTGACCGGTGGTCGACCGGCCGGTGACGGGGTCGCGTTCGTACTCAGCGGCCATGACGCGCATCTCCTTGGGCCGGGTCGTCGTTGAGCGGGATGCGCGCGGTCTGCTCGTACTGGGTACGACGCTTCGGCAACAGGGCCGAGATCACCAGGACGGAAAAGACGGCGAAGAACCAGACCGTCCACAGCGAGCGCAGATAGGGAACGTAGTCGGCAAGCATGGCGCTCTCCGTCACTGCTTGAGGTGTTCGGGCTTGACGTCGGAGAAGCGCACCAACGTGCCCAGCATCTGCAGGTAGGCGATCAGCGCATCCATCTCGGTGAGTTTCGCGGCATCGCCGTCGAAGTTGCCGACGACAGCCTTGGGATAGCGCTTCAGCAGCCCCGCGGTATCGGCGTCGGGATTGGCCTGCGCCTCGAGATCGGCGCGGGCGTTGGCCAGCATCTCATCGGTATAGGGCACGCCGACAGCGCGGTTGGTCTTCAGGTGCTCGACGATGTCGGCGGCTTCCAGCTGGCGCACCAGGAACGGATAGCTCGGCATGATCGATTCAGGCACGACCGAGCGCGGCGAGATGAGGTGCGCCATGTGCCATTCATGCGAGTAGCGGCCGCCGACGCGCGCGAGGTCCGGGCCGGTACGCTTGGAGCCCCACTGGAAGGGGTGGTCGTACATGCTCTCGGCCGCCAGGCTGTAGTGGCCGTAGCGCTCGAACTCGTCGCGGAACGGGCGGATCTGCTGGCTGTGGCAGAGGTAGCAGCCTTCGCGGATGTAGATGTTGCGACCGGCAAGCTCGAGCGGCGTGTAGGGCCGCACGCCCTTGACGCGCTCGATGGTGGTCTCGACGGCGAACAGCGGCACGATCTCGGCGATGCCGCCGATGGTGACGGTAAGGAACGCCAGGACCAGCAGCAGGACCGAGTTGCGCTCGATCATTCCATGGTTGAAACGCATCGCCGTCTCCTTCAGGCCGCGGCCACGGCGAGACGGACGGTCTTCTCCGTCTTCTCGCCCGAGGTGACGGTGCGCCACAGATTGTAGACCATGATCAGGGCTCCGGTGAGGAACAGCAGGCCGCCCGTCGCGCGGATGAAGTAGAAGGGCTTCATCGCCTCGACCGTCTCGATGAACGAGTACTGCAGGAAGCCGAGCTCGTCGTAGGCGCGCCACATCAGGCCCTGCATGATGCCGCTGACCCACATCGCCGTGATGTAGAGCACGATGCCGAGCGTCGCGGTCCAGAAGTGCCAGGCGACCAGGGCGCGCGAGTAGATCTCCTTGCGGCCCCACAGCGCCGGCACGAGGTAGTACAGCACGCCGAAGGTGATGAAGGCGTTCCAGCCCAGCGCGCCCGAGTGCACGTGGCCGATGGTCCAGTCGGTGTAGTGGCTGAGCCCGTTGACCTGCTTGATCGACATCATCGGCCCCTCGAAGGTCGACATGCCGTAGAAGCCGACCGAGGTGACCGTGAAGCGCAGCGAGGGATCGGTGCGCAGCTTGTCCCACGCGCCCGAGAGCGTCATGAGGCCGTTGATCATGCCGCCCCACGACGGCATCCACAGCATCACCGAGAACACCATGCCCAGCGACTGCGCCCAGTCGGGCAGCGCGGTGTAGTGCAGGTGGTGCGGGCCGGCCCAGATGTAGAGGAAGATCAGGGCCCAGAAATGGATGATCGACAGCCGGTACGAATAGACCGGCCGGTTCGCCGCCTTGGGGATGAAGTAGTACATCATCCCGAGGAAGCCGGCGGTGAGGAAGAAGCCGACGGCGTTGTGGCCGTACCACCACTGGGTCATGGCGTCCTGTACGCCGGCCCAGACGATGTAGCTCTTGGTGCCGAAGAACGACACCGGCAGGGCGACGTTGTTGACGATGTGCAGCATCGCGATGGTGACGATGAACGAGAGCAGGAACCAGTTGGCGACGTAGATGTGGCGCTCGCGCCGCTTCATGATCGTGCCCAGGAACACGATCAGGTAGACCACCCAGACCACGGTCAGCAGCAGGTCGACGTACCATTCGGGCTCGGCGTATTCCTTGCTCTGCGTGACGCCCAGCAGGTAACCGGTGGCGGCCATCACGATGAACAGCTGGTAGCCCCAGAAGATGAACCAGCCCGCCGGTTCGCCGCCGAACAGCCGCGTCCGGCAGGTGCGCTGCACGATGTAGAGCGAGGAGCCGATCAGGCCCGTGCCGCCGAAGGCGAAGATCGCCGCCGAGGTGTGCAACGGGCGCAGACGGCCGAAGGTGGTCCACTCCAGATCCAGGTTGAGCTGCGGGATCGCCAGCTGCAGCGCGATCAGGACGCCGACGGTGAAGGCCGCGATGCCCCAGAAGCAGGTGGCGATGACGAAGGCCCGGATGACGTTCTCGACCTGGTCTTCCTCACCGGCGGCGTGCACGATGCCGCGAACGGCGACGCCTGACGATGCCGGGTCGGCATGGGTGGTATCGGCAACGGACATCGCGTCTTCCTTGGCTACTTGGACGGGGTTGCTTCGCACGCCACCGCCTCGCGCTCATTGATCCGGATCAAGGCGCAGGCGATGGAGCGGCGGCAGGGTAAAAGCAAGGACGAGGAGACACCCATGTCGGATCCGGGGATCGCCGAAGAAGCCCCGCCTGCCGCGCGCACGATCCGTGGCGCGCAGCCCGAGGCGGTCTGGCGCTGGCTCGAGAAGGGTTGGCAGGACTTCCGACGCGCACCCACCATCGGCATCGCCTACGGCTTGGCCGCCGTGTTGTTGAGCTATGCAGTCTGCTTCGGCCTGGTGCTGGGTGGCAAGCCGGAGCTGCTGCTGCCGGCCACGGGCGGCTTCTTCATCCTGGCGCCGATGGTCGTCAGTGGCCTCTACGACGTCAGCCGGCGGCTCGAGGTCGGCCTGCCCGTCTCGCTTGGCACCGCACTCTCCGCCTGGCGCTCATCCGGCCAGGTTCTCCTGATGGGTGGCGTGCTGCTGTTCCTGCACATCGTCTGGATCCGGCTGGCGCTGCTGCTCTCGGCGCTGTTCCTGTCCGGCGCCAATCCGACGCTGGAAGGCCTGTTGCCCCTGATGTTCGGCTCCGGCCGGGGCTTGGCGCTTCTGGTTGCCGGCACCATCCTGGGCGGCGGGCTGGCGATGCTGAGCTTCTACATCAGTGCCGTGTCGCTGCCGCTGATCGTCGATCGCGATGTCTCCGTGCCCGATGCGATCGCCCGCAGCATCAACACGGTCAACGAGAACCCGCACGCCATGGCGCTGTGGGCGGCGCTGATCGTGGTCTTCACCGGTATCGGCATCGCCACCGCCTTCATCGGCCTGGCGATCGTCGTGCCGGTGCTGGCGCACGCCACGTGGCACGCCTACCGCGAGTTGGTGCCGCGCGGAGACTGAGCCTCGCTATTCAAATCTGACCCAGATCAACGACGGAGGGCGGCCCTCGTGATAGCCGGCATCCCCTGGCGATGGCGATTCGCCTCATGCACACGGAAGGGGAAACGATGCACACGAGGGAGACGCGGCTTCGCCAGACAGTTCTCGACGCTCTCGCCTTCGAGCCCAGCATCGACGCCGCGCGCATCCGCGTCGTCGTCGTCCATGACATCGTGACGCTGGCCGGCGACGTCGGCTCCTATGCCGAGAAGATGGCCGACGAAGCCGTGGCCCAGCGGGTGAAGGGCGTTCGCGGCATCCGGCAGGAAATCCAGGTCCGCTGTCCGCAGAACCGCGTGTGCGGCGACGAGCAGATCGTCGAGCGCGCGCTGACCATCTTCGCCTGGGACGTGTCGCTGCCGGCGAATGCGATCAAAGTCACGGCCCAGCAGGGCTGGATCACGCTGTCGGGCGACGTCGAATGGAACTTCCAGAGGCTCGCCGCGGCGGGCGCGGTGCGGCGCCTGCCCGGTGTGGTCGGCATCACCAACGCGATCGTGGTGCGGCCCCGCGGCGAGGCTACCGGCATCAAGGACCGTATCGAGGCGGCGCTCAGGCGGACCGCGGAGATCGAGGCGAAACGGATCAGGGTCGAGGTCGTCGGCGGAAGGGTCCGCCTCGAAGGCAGCGTCGACGCCTGGTACAAGCGCGGCGTGGCGGAGCGCGCCGCATGGGCGGCGCCCGGCGTCACGTCGGTCGAGGATCGTCTGTCTGTCCGGTGATACTCACCGCCATCGCCGATCAGCGGCCGCCGGCGGTGTCACGCAGCGCCGACATGGAGACGATGCGCACGGCGCCGACGCCTATCATCTCGATCACGCCCAGCCGCGCGAGCGTGGTGAAGGTGCGGCTCACCGTCTCGATGGTCAGGCCGAGATAGTCGGCGATCGCCAGCCGCTTCATCGGCAGCAGCACGGGATTGGACTGGACCTGGCGCGCGGCGGCGCGGTCGGCGAGCTGCAGCAGGAAGCTGGCAACCCGCTCGCGTGCGGTCTTGCGGCCGAGCAGGAGCATCTGGTCGTGCGCCGCCGACAGCTCGTCGGCCGTCATGCGCAGGAGGCGCGCCGCGAGCTCGCGATGCTCGTCCAGATAGGCCTCAAAGCGCGGCCGGGCGAAGCGGCAGGCCTCGACGTCGGTGATCGCCTCGGCACCGCAGGCGTTGACGATGCGCGACGAAAGGCCGACGAGGTCGCCGGCGAACAGGAAACCCGTCGTTTGCCGCCTGCCATCCGGCAACGCCTTGTGCAGTCCGATCACGCCGCTGGTGATGCTGAAAACCCAGTCGGCCGGAGCCCCCTCCTCGCATACCGTCTGGCCCGCCCTGAACCTGACGTGGCTCGACAAGGCGGCGAAGCCCGGCAGGTCGTGCTGGTCCAACGCCCCACAGATCGAGAGCAGGCGCGCATGGCACATGAGGCAATGCGCCGGCAGCGCCGGACATTGACGTTCCTGGACGTCGTGACATCGCCGTTGTGCCTGTAGGTACGCCACGCCTCCACCTCCGCCGGCCAGCACGACCGTAGGCGTCAGTCTTGTCCCAGACCGACGGGAGGGGCTTGATCTGGATCAAACGGGCTGCGGCAAAAACGTCGCGCCGATCCTCCGGCAGCGTCAAGCCGCCGATGGCCGCGTGCCGTGACGCGGATCGCGGCCAATGAGCGGGACAACGCGAACAACCCGGAAAGGCTGGAACGCGCCGTGGCCGTCGCGCATATGCACGCGTTCGCCGACCTCGAAGCAGAACTCGTCCAGCGCGTAGGCATCCTCGTCGTCGTGGCACGGGCTGGTGTCGTAGTCGATAGCCCACATGCCGCGCCCGTTCCTGCCCGCGCGATAGACCAGCAGCCCATAGCGATGAGCCTCGCCAGGGGCGAAGCGCGCGACGCGACAATGACCGTGCCGCGACCGCAGCTCGGTCGCATCGAGATAGCCTCTGCGATCCAGGGGCGCTGTTATCTCATAGCCGCAATCGTCACATCCCCGCGGCTGCTCCGGCGTCGGCGCAAGACGAAGCGAGATGCGACACAGCATGGTCAGGGCCTCTGCGCGAAGATGGCGCATCGTTTCATCCGCACCGCCATCCTGCATTGATCTGCGTCACGCCCGCGGCTCAGTCCGCCGGCCATCAGTGGACCAGCCAGACGCCCAACGCCGCGATGTTCAGCGCCAGCAACGGCCAGGTCAGTCGCCGCAACGTCTCGCGCCAGCGCCGCGCCGCTACGGCCCCCGCGCCACTCAGCAGGGACAACGGCAAGGCCGTGCCCAGGGCGAACGACACCATGGCCAACGCCCCTTCGGCGGCGCCGCCGGCGCTTACCGAGGCGGTGAGCGCCGCCAGCACCAGGCCGCAGGGCAGGAAGCCCAACGCGATTCCCGTGACGAAATCACCGGCGAAGCCGGGCGCCGGCGCCACGCGGGCGATCCGCGCCGCCAGATGCTGCGTACCGGGCAGATGCAGCCTACCCGTGCCGCCGAGCGCGCCAAGAACCAGCAGCAGGGCCGCCGCGGCAACGAAGACGGCCCGCGGCCACCCGAGCTCGGTGACCCGCGCGAATCCCTCCGCAGCGCCGCCAGCTACCGCACCGAAGCCGCCATAGGTAATCGCGCGGCCCAGGTGATAGCCGGGCAGCATCGCGGTACGAAAGCGGCTGAAAGTGCCACCGATCCCCTGCGAGGCAGCCACCCTCAGCGCCCGCGTCAGCACGAACGGTCCGCACATGCCCAGGCAATGCGTCGCACCGCCGATCAGTCCCGTCAGGAACACGGCGGCATAAAGCGCCAGCTCCGGCGGCAATCCGGCGACCAGCCAGGAAGCATCCCATCCGTGGTGATGATCGTGCATCATTGCAGTTCGGCCTGTTGGTCTTGGTCTGTCATTGACCCAGATCAGGGCGGCGGTCGGGCGCTTCGTCGCGATCGCCAATGAGGATGCGTGCGCGCTCGAGGACGCGCTCGCGATCGGTGCCGGCGTCGATACGCTGCCAGTCGATCGTACCCGTATCATTCCGGGCCTGCAGCGCGACCGTGTCCGCACCGGCGTCGGAGGCGTCGCGCGTCCGCTGGCCGACGCGCGAAACGAGATCGGGCAGCGGGGCCTCGAGCCACAGACCGACAAATCCCGTTCCCAGTCGCGCGGCCAGTCCGCGCAAGGCGTCGCGCTCGCTCTCGCGCAGGTGCACCGCATCGACAATGGCGCCATATCCGGCGCGAAGCGCCAGCTCCGC
>CAYNOF010001127.1:0-14717 GCA_964398335.1 uncultured Rhizobiaceae bacterium | reverse complement strand
GAAATCTGGGGCAAGGCCGAGTTCATGAACCCCGGCCAGTCGGTGAAGGACCGGGCGGCGCTCTACATCATCCGCGACGCCGAGCGGCGGGGTCTGCTGAGGCCCGGCGGGCTGATCGTCGAGGGGACGGCCGGCAACACCGGCATCGGCCTGGCGCTGGTCGGCAATGCCAAGGGCTATCGCACGGTGATCGTGATGCCCGAGACGCAGAGCCAGGAGAAGAAGGGCATGCTCAGGCTGTGCGGTGCGGATCTGCGCCTGGTGCCGGCCGTGCCCTACGCCAATCCCAACAACTACGTGAAGTATTCCGGCCGCCTGGCCGAGGAGCTGGCGAAGTCGGATGCCAACGGCGCGATCTGGGCCAACCAGTTCGACAACGTCGCCAACCGCGAGGGTCACTACAAGACCACCGGCCCCGAGATCTGGGCGCAGACCGAGGGCAAGGTCGACGGCTTCACCTGCGCCGTGGGCAGCGGCGGCACGCTGGGCGGCGTGTCGCTGGCGTTGAAGGAGCGCAATCCCAATATCAAGATCGCGCTCGCCGATCCGATGGGCTCGGCGCTCTACGGCTGGTACGCGCACGGCGCGCTGAAGGCCGAGGGCAACTCGATCACCGAAGGCATCGGCCAGGGCCGCGTCACCGCCAACCTGGAAGGCGTCGCCATCGACATGGCCTTCCAGATCCACGACGAGGACGCGCTGCCGCTGGTCTTCGACCTGCTGCAGCACGAGGGCCTGTGCCTGGGCAGCTCCTCGGCGATCAACATCGCCGGGGCGATCCAGCTGGCCAGGGCGATGGGACCGGGCAAGACCATTGTCACCATCCTCGCCGATGGCGGCCAGCGCTATCAGAGCAAGCTGTTCAACCCCGCCTTCCTGCGCGAGAAGAACCTGCCCGTGCCGAAATGGATGCAGTGAGATGACCGAGGAATTGTTCCGCCAGGATTCGTATCTCAAGAGCTGTGAGGCGATTGTCGTCGGCGTCGACGACAAGGGCGTGCGGCTGGATCGAACGGTGTTCTACCCGACCGGCGGCGGCCAGCCGGGCGACACCGGCACATTGACCTTGGCCGATGGCCGCATCGCCAGGGTCGTCGATGCGATCAAGGGCGACGGCGTCGTGCATGTCCTGGCGCCCGACGCGCCGCGTCCCGCCGTCGGCGACAAGGTCACAGCGACCGTCGACTGGGATCGCCGCTACCGCCATATGCGCATGCACACCGCGCTGCACGTGATGTCGGCGGTGATCAAGGGCAACGTCACCGGCGGCCAGGTCAACGCCGACAAGAGCCGGCTCGACTTCAACCTCCCGGGCGAGGTACCGACCAAGGAGTTCGTCACCGAGGCGATGGCCGAGCTGATCGGCCGCGATGCGCCGGTCGCCGCGCAGTGGATCACCGACGAGGAGCTCGAGGCGCGGCCGGAGCTGGTGAAGACCATGAGCGTGCGGCCGCCCTCGGGCGCCGGCAAGGTGCGCCTGCTGTCGATCGAAGGCGTCGACCTGCAGGCCTGCGGCGGCACCCACGTGGCGCGCACGTCCGAGATCGGCCGCGTCGAATGCGTCAAGGTCGAGAACAAGGGCAAGATGAACCGCCGCTTCATCGTCCAGCTCGTCGACTGACAAGACTCCAGAGGAAACGCTCATGCCCTATTCGCGACCCGACGCCCTCGTCAGCACCGAGTGGCTGGCCGCCCATATCGATGCGCCCGATGTGCGGGTGGTCGACGGCTCGTTCTACCTGCCGGCGCAGAAGCGCGATGCCAGGGCCGAGTATGCCGCGCGCCATATCCCCGGCGCGGTGTTCTTCGACATCGACGAGATCTCCGACAGCGACAATCCGCTGCCGCACATGATGCCTTCGCCCGAGAAGTTCAGTGCGCGCATGCGCAAGCTGGGGCTGGGCGACGGCAACCGCATCGTCGTCTACGACGGCAACCCGATGATGGGTGCCACGCGCGTGTGGTGGATGTTCCGCGCCTTCGGCCACAAGGACGTCGCGGTGCTCGACGGCGGCCTGCCCAAGTGGGTCGGCGAAGGCCGGCCGGTCACCGACGAGCCGAGCCAGCCGCGCGAGCGTCACTTCACCGCCCGCCTCGACTCGACCCTGATCCGCGATGTCGGCCAGGTGACCAGGCTGATCGACAGCAAGGCCGAGCAGATCGTCGACGCCCGCGCCGCGCCGCGCTTCCGCGGCGAAGCGCCGGAGCCGCGTCCGAACCTGCGCCTGGGCCACATGCCCGGGGCGCTCAACATGCCCTACAACGAGCTGATCGATGCCAAGACCGGTACGATGCTGCCCGACGCGCAGCTCAAGGCGAAGCTCAGCGCCGCGGGCATCGATCCGGCGAAAAAGGTGACGGCGAGCTGCGGCTCCGGTGTCAGCGCCTGCGTCGTCGCGCTGGCGCTTTACCTCACCGGCGCCAAGGAAGCGGCGATCTACGACGGCTCGTGGGCCGAGTGGGGCTCGCGCCAGGACACGCCGATCGTCACGGGCACTTGAGGGCGGGCGCCTGAGATGGGCCACCATCCGCCGCCGCGCGCCGACGGCAAGCTGCCGACGACGCTGACCTTCCTCGAGATGCTGGCGCCCCCCGCTCGCCCTGCCGCGCCCGGGCAGCCGGCGCCCAACGTCGAGCTGCGCCTGGTGCAATCACCCGACCTGGCGTTGAACCGCTATCTCTACGACGCGGTCGGCCGCACCTGGCTGTGGTACGAGCGCAAGCTTCAGCCCGATGAGCAGGTCCTCGCCTATCTCTGCGATCCCAAGGTCGAGATGTGGGTGCTCCACGAGGGCAACACCGTCGCCGGCTATGCCGAGCTCGATTCGCGGCAATGGCCCGATGTCGAACTGGCCTATTTCGGCCTGCTGCCGGTGAGCATCGGCAAGGGCTACGGCCCGTGGATGCTCGATCGCCTGGCCGACATGGTCTGGGCACGCGGACCGAAGCGCTACTGGGTCTACACCAACGTGCTCGACCATCCCAAGGCGCTGGACCGCTACGTGCGCTCGGGCTTCAGCATCTACAAGCGCATGGACACGATGTACGACGATCCGCGCGTGCTGTGGCCGGACGAGTACCCGCCCGACGCGCAGCCGCGCATCGCCTGATCAGCCGTTGTAGAACGGCCGGCCTTCGTTTCGCAGCCACAGCCTGACGAGCAGGCGCTTGCGCTCGGCCTCGGGCCAATCCTCGAAGCCGGTACGGCGATGGCCGATGCGGCGGTTGTCGATGAACTGCATCTCGCCGGGCCTGAAGTGGAAGTCGACACCCATGCCGGGCGCGTTCATCACCTCCTCCAGCGCGGCGATCGCCGCGGCGCCGTCGGAATCGATCTCGGCGCCGGCGAGCTTGTAGCCATTGACCACCTGGAAGCGCGACAGACGCGCGCGCAGCCGGCCGGCGTGATCCTCGAACATCGCGTGCCACGTCGTCATGGCGTCGCCGGGCGCATGCTCGCGCTGGCGGTCGAAATGGAACGGCTGATAGAGGCGCGGCAGCAGATTGCCGTGGCGCCGGCGCAGCTCGTTGTGCGCGGCGGCGAAGCTCACGATGTGGCTGACGCCGCCCGCCTTCGCGGTGCGCATGCAGAGCAGGCCGACATAGGCCGGCGAGCAGTTGTTGTAGCTGTTGTCGGTGTGGAAGTTCTGCTCGGCGTTGGTCTGGTCGGGGCGCACGCCGTTGCCCGGCGGCCGGCCGGTGTCGTGCACGTCGTAGATCATCGTGCCGTCCCATTTCTGGGCGACCGGCCGGGCGATCATCGAGCCCAGCAGCCAGTAGATCTTGCGCGCCGTCTCGCCCGACAGGCGCTCGATCGGCAGGCGATCGAGGATGACGAAGCCGGGCCCGTTCTCCAGCGCCTGTGACGCACGTGCCATCAGCGCCGACAGGTGCGGCAGATCGAAGTCGCCCGGCCGCAGTGCCGCCAGCGGCAGCGGGTTGGCTTCCAGCTCGGCGGCCAGGCCGTCGAGCTCGGCCAGCGCCTCGGCCTCGATGCGGATACGGCCCGGGTCGGGTCCGAGCTCGGCGCCGCGCCAGGCGATCGGGCCGGTGATGTCGCGGTCAATCATGGCCCACATGTTGGGATACAAGATCGGCGCGGACAACATGCCTCGCCGACGGTCCGCCATGCGATAGTCGCCCGGCGCAACCGAAAGCCGCAGGAGCCATGAGCAAGAAGGGCAAGTTCAGCAAGCCGGACACGATCCTCACCGTGGCGGGTCGCGATCCGCAGAGCAATTTCGGCATCGTCAACCCGCCAGTCTATCACGCCTCGACCATCCTCTTCCCCACGGTCGCGAAGCTCAATCACCGCGTGCCCTTCGAAGGCGTCACCTATGGCCGCAACGGCACGCCGACGCAGTTCGCGCTCGAGGAAGCCTTCGCCGAGCTCGAGGGCGCGCATCGCTGCGTCGCCGTGCAGTCCGGCCTGGCGGCGGTCACCGGTGGCATCACCGGCTTCCTCCAGGCGGGCGACCACATGCTGGTCACCGACAGCGCCTACGGGCCGACGCGGCGATATGCCAACACCTTCCTGCAGCGCTTCGGCGTCGAGACCACCTTCTACGATCCGCTGATCGGATCAGGCATCGCCAGCCTGATGCGGCCCAACACCAAGGTCGTGTTCGTCGAGTCGCCCGGCTCGCAGACCTTCGAGGTGCAGGACATCCCGGCCATCGCCGAGGTCGCGCACAAGGCGGGCGCCACCGTGGTGATGGACAACACCTGGGCCACGCCGCTGTTCTTCCGCCCGTTCGACAAGGGCGTCGATGTCGTCGTGCACGCCGCGACCAAGTACGTCGTCGGCCACTCCGACGCAATGCTCGGCCTGATCAACTGCCGCGACCGCGCGATCTTCGAGACGGTGAAGAACAACTGCATGCTGCTGGGCTTCCACGCCGCGCCCGACGACGTCTATCTCGGCCTGCGCGGCCTGCGCTCGATGGGCGTGCGCCTGCGCCAGCACGAGAAGAGCGCGCTCGACATCGCGCACTGGCTCAAGACGCGGCCCGAGGTCGACAAGGTGCTGCACCCCGCCCTGCCCGACTGCCCGGGCCATGCGAGCTTCAGGCGCGACTTCACGGGTTCGTCCGGCCTGTTCGCGTTCACGCTCAAGGACGAATGGAGCGACGAGGCGGAGGCGCGCATGCTCGACGGCTTGAGCATCTTCGGCATGGGCTACAGCTGGGGCGGCTACGAGAGCCTGATGATCCCCGGCCATCCCGGCGCCTATCGCACCGTCGTGCCGTGGAACGATCGCGTCAGGATCTATCGCGTGCATATCGGCCTGGAGGACGTCGAGGACCTGCGCCAGGACCTCGCCGACGGCCTCGATCGGCTGAAGGCCAACGCCTGATGGCCCTCGCGCTCAGGATCATGCGCGAAAGCCCCGACCAGCCCGACGTGCGCGCCGAGCTTGCGGAGTCCGACGCGTGGTACCGCGCCACCTATCCGGCGGAGAGCATCAACACCATCGACCTCGCCCAGCTGATGGCGCCCGGCGTCGCGTTCTTCGCCGCGCGCAACGCCGACAAGGTCCTGCTCGGCTTCGGCGCGGTGGTCGAATGCGGCGACTACGCCGAGATCAAGCGCATGTATGTCAGCCCGACGGCCCGCGGCATGAAGGTCAGCCGGCGCGTCCTCGAACGGCTCGAGGCGCATGCGAAGTCGCGCGGCTTCAAGGTGATGCGGCTGGAGACCGGGCCGCTGCAGCCCGAAGCCCTGGGCCTCTACCGCTCGCACGGCTATCAGCCGATCCCGCACTACGGCAGCTACGATGCCACCGACCCGAACAGCCTGTGCTTCGAGAAGCGCCTGGACGGTTAGCGAGGATCTTTCGGCAACGCAGAGATTCCTCGCTGCCCTCGGAAAAAGTCGGAAGCACCCTGCCTTCGCCTTCCTGGGAGCGCCGGCGTCCCGCCGGCAAGCGGCGCTCAAGCCTCAGGCGGCGCGGCAGCTCGCGCAGGTGCCGGCGACTTCCAGGGTGGTGTGGCGCGGGGTGAAGCCGCGGGCCTCGGCGGCATGCGCGATGGCCGTGTCGAGGCGCTCGTCCTCGAGCTCCTCGGCATTGCCGCACTGCGTGCAGATCAGGAAGAAGCCGCGATGGTGCTCGCCGGGATGGGCGCAGCCGACGAAGGCGTTGAGCGATTCGATGCGGTGCACCAGCTCGTGCTCGAGCAGGAAGTCGAGCGCGCGGTAGACCGTGGGCGGCGCCGAGCCGAGCCCTTCGTCGCGCAGCGTCTCGAGGATGGCGTAGGCGCCCACCGGCTTGTGGCTGGCCCAGACCAGCTCGAAGACGCGCCGGCGCAGATCGGTGAAGCGGATGCCGCGCTCTTCGCACACCCGGTCGGCGACCGAGAGCGCGTCGGCGACACACAGGCGATGGTCGTGCGCAGGGTCGGCGGCCGTCAGGTGCATCCGGCGCGATCGGGCTGGCGCCATGGGCTGCGCTAGCGCGCGGCGTCCTTCGGCGAGTCGAGCCGCAAGCGGCAGCCGCAGATCGGGCAGCTGACGACCGGCTCGGGCGCGCGCTCAAGCCTGTCGGCGCCCGCCAGCTTGCGCTGCAGGTCATCGAGCAACTGCTGGTGATAGGCGACGGGACCGCAGGCCTGGTGGAAGGCGGCCTGCGTCTCGGCATCGGCGTCGACCAGGGTGAAGGCGCCGGCGCGGCGCGCCAGGAGGACGGCACCGGCCGCGCCCAGCAGGGTCGCGCCGGCCCAGACCAGCGCCTGCCGGCGGCCGGCGTCGATCGCTGCCGCCCGCGCTGTTGCGCCCTTCCTGGTGTTCCGCATCGCCGGCTCCCGCATTGAGTTCCGCCCGCATCGCGACTATACGCGCCGCACGCCGGGCCAGCAAAGCCCGTCATGGAGGCATTCTCGTGGCAGTCACGCCCGCCAGTTATCCGCCGCAAGCCGTCGCCGAGGCACTGGCGGCGATCCACTTCGACGCCCAGGGCCTGGTCGCCTGCATCGCCCAGCAGCACGACAGCGGCGAGGTGCTGATGATGGCGTGGATGAACCGCGAGTCGGTGACCGAGACCCTGACCACCGGCCGCGTCTGCTACTGGTCGCGCTCGCGCGGCAGGCTGTGGCGCAAGGGCGAGGAGTCGGGCCACGTCCAGACCCTGGTCGACCTGCGCATCGATTGCGACGGCGACACCTTGCTGGCGCTGGTCGAGCAGCGCGGCGTCGCCTGCCACACCGGCCGGCACAATTGCTTCTTCCGTGCGCTGCGCGAGCAGACGCTGGCGGAGATCGCGCCGGTGCTGGTGCCGCCGCAGGAGATGTACGGCCCAGGCTGACGCGCCATCACCCCTCATCTCAGATACCAGACAATGAACGATCCCCCCTCGACGCCGCGCCGGCGTCTCGTGCTGGCCGGCCTGCTGGCCGTCCCCCTCGGCGGCTGCACCTGGCCGGAATGGCTGGCCTTCGGCCAGTCGCGGCCGATCGCCAGCCGCCCCGAGCGGCTGATCCGCATGGTCAACCGCGAGGGTGCCGACAAGATGTTCGCGCCCGAGGCGCTCGCCGTGATGGGGCTGAACAACGGCACGCGCGACATCCCGGTCAAGCAGCTGGCGACGGACGATCCACGCGGCCGCCACGTCGTCAGCGTCACGAACATCCGCGGCCGCACCGAGGTGATCTTCCATCGCCGCGACGGCGATCTGCTGATCTTCCACCTGACGAACTCGGCGCTGGTGCGCACGGCGAGCGCCACCTATCCGCGCTACGGCCGGCCGTCGCGCATGAATGAGGCTGCCGGCGACGCCGACTATCAGAACCAGCTCGCCTTCTGGATGGAGCGCATCCCGGGGCGCTAGACTGGATACGCCCACCACGGAGCGATCGATGCGTGCAGTCGTTGTCCTCGCGCTGCTGGCGCTGCTCGGCGCCTGCGAGCCCAAGCCGCCGCCAAGCCCCGAGCTTGCCTATTGCGAGGAGATGTTCGCGACCTTCGACCGCTATCTGCAGCCACGCGATTTCGACGGCAACGACCGGCGCGATCCGATGGCCGATCTGGCCATCGATCTCTGCCGTCGCGGCAGGCTCGCCGAGGGCATCCCGATCCTCGAGCAGAAGCTTCGGCGAGCCAATTGGCCGCTGCCCCGCCACTGACGATACGGAGTCGACAGCCGACGGCGAGGCGCATCACGGCACGTCGTTCCGGCCCGATCCGTGACGCGGCAAGGCCTGCCGGGGCGCCGCCAACGCCGTCTTGTAGTCGAAATCGTAGCCGAAGCCGCGCGGGCCGACGCGCTCGAGCGCCTTCGGCGTCAGGAAGAACTCGGGCGGCCGCAGCGCGATCACGGTGATGCGCTGGCCATAGCGCAGCATCTCGGTGCCGACCGCCTCGCCGGATTCGCTGTCCATCGTGCAGATGATGTCGGGCGTCGTGGCGACGATCTCGCCGTCGCGCCGCGCCACCGCGTACTCGTTCTGGAACTCCAGGTCGAAATCGGCGCCGCGATCGCTGTCGAGTCCGAGCAGGCGCGATCGGCCGCGCAGGAAGCCCGCCGTCGCGCGGCGCTCGACGTCCTGGACCTTGCCCTTGAACAGCACGACGCCCGACTCCGCCTCGACCAGCGCTTGCACGGCGTCTTCGCGACGGCGGCGCGCATCCTCCACCACGCGGCCGATGCGGATCGCCTTGGTCGTCGTGTAGAGGATGCCATGTTCCTTGATCTCGCGGCCGGTGCGCGGCGCGCTGCAGGTTGCGGCGACGGAGCCCAGCTCGGCGCAGATGCCGCGCGCGATGCGCTCGCGGCGCTTGGCATTCTCCGCCTGCGGCACGACGACCTCGTTGCCGCGGATATCGGCGACGATCAGGGGCACCAGCGGCAGCTCGGCGATCGCGAAGCTCGTCATCTGTCCTTCGGGGAAGGCACGGCCCATCGTATCGGCGTCGACTACCGGCAGACCGGTCATCGCCGCGGCCATCATGGGGTACAGGCCGTTGCTGCCGCCGATCTCGATCGACATCACGGCGTCGAGGTCGCGCCCGAGATATTTCTGCATCGCCAGCAGCGGCTTGGCGGCGAAGCGCGGGTCCGACATGCGCTCGCGTCCGACCAGCGGCGCGCCCATGCTGGCGCAGGTGGCGACGAGTGCATCGTCGGCCAGCTCCATCGGGTCGATCAGCGAGACGCGCGTGCCCTCGTCGTAGAGCCGGCGCAGGTTGAGATGCGTCAGGTAGGGATTGCCGCCGCCGCCGGCACCCAGGATCCACGCACCGGTCGCCAACGGTTCGAGCTCGTCCGCCTGGATCTCGCGCATCGCCCCTGCTCTCGATACTGACCGCCGCTTCATTCTCGGCCCAGTTGGTGGTCGAGGCCAATCGAATCGCCTAGAATCGCTTCCGTCCGGCTCCGGGAGGCCCCATGCGTCGCCTTGGTCTTGCGTTCTGCGCCGTGCTCGCGGTGCTCGCCGCCGCGCCCTTCGCTGCCGCGCAGACCACGCTGCGCGTAGTCATGCACGCCGACCTCAAGGTCTTCGATCCGGTATGGAGCGGCGCCTATATCGTGCGCAACCACGGCTACATGGTCTACGACACGCTGTTTGCGATCGACGAGAAGTTCGAGGCCAAGCCGCAGATGGTCGACAGCTGGACCACCAGCGGCGATGGCCTGGTCTGGACCTTCAGGCTGCGCGACGGGCTGGAGTTCCACGATGGCGCGCCGGTGGCGTCGGAGGACGTCATCGCCTCGCTCAAGCGCTGGGCGGCGCGCGACTCGATGGGGCTGAAGCTCGGCCAGGCGGTCAAGGAATACAAGGCCGTCGACCCGCGCACCTTCCAGATCGTGCTCAAGGAGAAATTCGGCGCGGTGATCGAGTCGCTGGCCAAGCCGTCGGTGGTCGTGCCCTTCATCATGCCCAAGCGTGTCGCCGACACCGATCCCTTCAAGCAGATCGAGGACACCACCGGCTCCGGTCCCTTCATCCTCAAGAAGGATGAGTCGAAGCCCGGCGTGGTCACCGTCTACGTCAAGAACCCCAGGTACAAGCCGCGCAATGAACCGCCTTCGGGCCTGGCCGGCGGCAAGGTCGTCAGCGTCGACCGTGTCGAATGGGTCTGGATCCCCGACACCGAGACGCAGGTGAACGCGCTCGTGAAGGGCGAGATCGACATGGTCGAGGCGGTCAACCACGACGTCCTGCCGGTGCTGGAGAAGGACAAGAACGTCCGCATCATCACCGGCACCTCTCCCCAGCAGGTGACCTTCCGCATGAACTGGCTGATCCCGCCGTTCAACGACGCGCGCGTGCGCCGCGCCGCCATGGTCGCGCTGTCGCAGGAGGAGTTCCTGCAGGCCAGCATCGGCGATCCCCGCTACTACAGGCCGTGCAAGGCGCTGTTCACCTGCGGCTCGCCGCTGGCCAGCGATGCCGGCATGGCGGACGTGCTGAACGGCAACGCGCAAAAGGCGCGCGCGATGCTCAAGGAAGCCGGACAGGAAGGCGCGCTCGTCGTCATGATACAGCCCACCGACCTGCAGTTGCTGCGCCCATGGCCGCTGGTTGCCAAGGCCCAGCTCGAGCGCGCCGGCTTCAAGGTCGAGGTGCAGGCCACCGACTGGAGCACCATGGTCAACCGCCTGGTCAGCAAGAAAGGCCCGCCTTCCGAGGGCGGCTGGAACGCGTTCGTCACCAGCTGGGCGCAGGTCGACGTGCTGGACCCGCTGATGAATCCGTCGCTGGCCTCGACCTGCGAGAAGGCCCGCGCCGGCTGGCCCTGCGACGAGCCGATGGAGAAGCTGCGCGACAAGTACGTGCAGGCCTCGACGCTGGCCGATCGCAAGGCCGTGGTCGACGAGATCCAGCGCCGCGAAGCGGAGATCGTCACCCACGTGCAGCTCGGCGAGTGGTTCGGCGTCTCCGCCGTGCGCAGCAACATCGAGACCCCCGCCGTGCCGCCCCAGGTCACGGTGTTCTGGGGCGTCAGCAAGAAGTAGCGATCAGCGCACCGGCCCCAGCGGCCGAAGCTTCATGCCCTTGCGCAGGTGCTGGTAGGGGAACTCGACCGGGTCGGTGATGTGCGCGCCCGGCGACTGCACGACGAGGATGGTCTCGGCGATCGGCTGGAAGTCGGCACGGAAATGCACCGTCGACTTCAGGCCGAGGATCGGCGTCTTCGACGGCTCGACGCCGACGTGGCGGAACATCTCCTGGTCGGCCGCCTGCACGCGCTTGCAGGCGAGCACGACGGAGACGCCGCTTTCCTCGTGCGTCAGCAGCGCCATCGGGCCGATCTGGAACTTCGCACCGCCGTAGAACGGGCCGGTGCCGGTGAAGATGCCGTCGCCCAGCTTCACGACTCGCCAGTCGGCCTCGACCGGCGTCTCGCCGGCATAACCGACCACTGCGCCGATGCCGCGACGCAGGATGCTGCCCTCGCCCGCCTCGACCGCGGCGGCGGCCGACGGCGGATCGACCAGCATGCCGATCACCGCGCCGCTTGCCTTGTGCTGCATCAGCGCGCGCAGCAGGCCCACCGTGTCCGACGTGCCGCCGGCGCCGGGATTGTCCTGCACGTCGGCCAGCACGATCGGCTTGCGCGCGCCCTTCGACAGGCGGATCGCTTCGAGCGCGGCCTCGTCGGGCGACCACAGCTTGCCGGCGAAGGCGGCTTCCTGGGCACGGATCGCCTCGGCCAGGCGATCGGCCGCCGCTTCGGCTGCGGCCTTGTCGTGGCCGTAGACCACCAGCGCCGGGCCGCATTGCGCGATGTCGGCCGGCGGGAAACCCGGCGTGTGCGTGACGCTGACGATGCCCTGGTTGTGCGAGCCGCCCGGCGCGCCCTTCACACCGCCGGTCTCGATCTCGTCGAGCAGGTCGAACAAACCCTTGGCCGGCTCGAGATAGGTGCATTGCCAGACCAGCGGGATCAGGAAATCGACCTGGCGATAGGCCTTGTAGAGCGGCCGTCCGTCCTTCAGCAGGCGGTCGAGCAGCTCGGCGGCGCGCCGGCCGGTGGCCGCCATGTCGACATGTGGATAGGTGCGGTAGCCAATCATCGCCGTGGAATGGCGCACCATCTCGGCGGTCATGTTGGTGTGGTAGTCGAGGCTGGCGACCAGCGGGATCGTGTCGCCGACGATTTCGCGCACGCGGCGCATCAGCTCGCCCTCGCCGTCCTCGTGATGCTCGGCGACCATGGCGCCGTGCAGGTCGAGATAGACCGCGTCGAACGGCCCGAGCTTCTCGAGGTCCTCGACCATCCAGCCCGCGACCTTCTCGTAGGCGTCGCGGGTGACATAGGAGCTGGGCGGCGCCGAGCACCAGCAGAGCGGAACCACCTCGTGCCCGCGCTCCTGCAGCGCGGCGACGGCACCGGCGATGGGGATGTTGAAGCCTTCGACTGCTGCGATCAGCTCGGGACCGCGCACGAAGGGCGGCCAGGCATCGGCCCGTTCGAATTCTTCCCAGGTCGCCTTCTGCGGCGCGAACGTGTTCGTCTCGTGCTGAAAACCACCGACCGCGATACGCGCCATTTCATGTCCCCGGCCATCCGTTGGCGGCCGGGACGTTAGCAAACCGCCAACGGCTATTGATAGCTGACGGACGCCGACTGCGGGGCAGAGGAGGTGTGCTTGGCGGTGATGGCGTTGAAGGTCGAGATGCTGGCGAAGCAGAGGATGGCCAGGACCAGGCCGTACTCGATGCCGTACCGATGGCGACGCGGCACGGACCGGCCGGTCGACGAAACCGCCGCCTCCCTCAGCCATGTCAGTTGCGCGAACCGCATCTCCAGCTCCATGATCTGCGTACGTCCTGAAGATACTCGCCGGGATGCCTCAGCCCCACTGACATAAGGTCCAGAATGGAGCAGTCGGGCCGCACAATGCCCAGGACGGCAAAATTCCTTGTTTAGAATCAAATTTAAGAAACATCCATATCCTATTGTCATACATCAATATAGTCAACGCATAGCTCATGAAATAGGCACGGCCTCTTCACAGCGGGCCTCATGCGGTCGATAGTGCTTGCGACGGACGATGAACCGCCCGCGATCTCCCGTGACGGAGGGCAGACATGCGCGCGATGGCAGGGCTCCTGGCGCTGGCGGCGATCGGGCTGCTGGCGAGTGCCTGCGCCCCCACCATGCGCTGGGACAAGCCCGGCGCGAGTGCCGAGGTGCTGCAGGCCGACCAGGCCGATTGCCGCAAGGCCGCGGCCGACGAGGCCTTCCGCAACTACGCCTTCTACTCGGGCTTCGGCATCATGGGCCCGCCCTTCTGGGGCTATCGCCACCAGCCCGATTATTTCATCTGGCGCCAGCGGCTCGAGAGCGACCGCGCCTTCTACGAGATGCGCCTGGCCAATTTCTGCATGCGCAACAAGGGCTACAGCCAGGTGCCGATCAACGAGCAGGCGCCGGCCAAGTAGGATAATCCACCCCTTGTCATGAAGCCGTCACCCTGCGCCTTTACCCGGCGCCAGGAGGTACCGTGATGGCCGCGTCCCTGAAACTCGCCGGTGTGCGTGCGCTCGTCGATGGCGCCCTGACCGCGCCCACGTCGATCACCATCGACGGCGCGAGCATCGCCGCGATCGGCAGCGACGGCACTGCGCGGCGCGAGATTCGCGCCGATGGCCTGCTCGCCCTGCCCGGCATCGTCGACCTGCACGGCGACGCCTTCGAACGCCAGATGATGCCCAGGCCCGGCGTGTATTTCCGCGAAGATCTGGCGCTGCTCGACACCGACCGCCAGCTCGTCGCCAACGGCGTCACCACCGCCTATCACGGGCTGACCTGGTCGTGGGAACCCGGCCTGCGCGGCACCGAACGCGCGCATGCCATCGCCGATACGCTCGATCGCTTGCGCCCGCGGCTGGCCTGCGACACCCGCCTGCATCTGCGCTGGGAGACCTACAATCTCGACGCGGTGCCCACGGTGCTGGACTGGCTGGAGAAGGGCCGCATCCACCTGCTGGCCTTCAACGATCACACCCCGGCGATGCTCAAGCGCGGCGAGGATCCCGTCGCGGTGCTGAAGTATGTCGAGCGCGCCGGCGTGCCGGTCGCCGATTTCAAGGCCTTGCTGCGCGCCGTCGGCGAGCGCGCCGGCGACGTGCCCGGTGCCATCGCGACCCTGGCGGCCGCGGCGCGCTCCCGTCGCATTCCGCTGGCGAGCCATGACGACAAGTCGCCCGAGATGACGCGCGGCTTCCAGGCGCTGGGCTGCACGCTGTGCGAGTTTCCGCTGACCGAGGACACCGCGCGCGTCGGTCGCGCGGGCGATGGCCATGTGCTGATGGGCGCGCCCAACGTCGTGCGCGGCGGCAGCCACCTCAATTTGATCTCGGCCGCCAGCATGGTACGCGCCGGGCTCTGCGATGTGCTGACCTCCGACTACTACTACGCCGCCCTGCCCTGCGCGCCGTTCCGCCTCGCACGCGAGGACGCGCGCGACGTCGCCGCCTATTGGCCCCTGGTCTCGACCAATCCCGCGCGCGCCGCCGGCCTCAACGATCGCGGCGCCATCGGGCCCGGCCAGCGCGCCGACATCGTGTTGCTGGATGCCGGCAACCCGGAGGCTCCATTCGTCGTGGCAACCCTGGTTGGCGGACAAGTCGTGCACCACGACCGACGTCATGAAGCATTCTGACACACTGAAATAAGCGAGTTATTCCATGGCCTTGGAATAATTTTCTTTCGCAATTGGGAATGACTCGCAAGTAAAAATCGGTAAGGTCCCGACCGGTAGAGTTCGGGGA
>CAYNOF010001126.1:0-2572 GCA_964398335.1 uncultured Rhizobiaceae bacterium | reverse complement strand
CGAGGTGTCGTCGGCGGCAGGCTGCGTCGGCAGGGTGAAGCGCGGCGGCGGGGGCAGCTTCGGTTCGGGCGGCGGCGCTTCGGGCTCGGGCGCGACGGCCGGTTCGGCGACCGCCACGGCGCGGCCGACCATGTCGCGCAGCTCGAGCACGGTCAGTGCCAGGCCGGCGGCGCGCGAGCGCGTCTGGATCATCTCGCCCGCGGTGCGGGCGATCTCGCCGGGCATGCGGCCCGCGGCGCGATCGGCGGTGATGCGCTCGCGCAACGGATCGGCGAGCTCGTCGAAGAGCGAGGCCAGGCGCTGGGCGCGTTCGGCGCCGGTACGGGTGGCGGCGACGGCGGCGGTCGCCTCGTTGGCGCGGGCGCGCCGGTCGAGGCGATCAGTCAGCCCGCCGCCGGCCTGGGCCGCGGACTTGGCGGTTTCCGGGTTCTTGCCGCTGCGTCCAAACATCGTGCGACCCGTCGGTTACTTCTTCTTCGGCTTGCTGGCGAAAAGGCCGAACACGCCGGCCTTGCCGCCCTTCTTCGTCGCCGCGCCATTGGCCGGCTCCGGCGCACGGAACTCCTTGGCCAGCGTCTGCAGCGACTTCACGATCGGGCTGCGCGGCATGGCCTCGGGCACGGGCAGGCCGGCATTGACGGCGCCGGCCAGCGCCTTCTCGTCGTAGGCCACCTGGCCGTCGACCTTGCGCTTGATGCTCTTCTCGAGATCGGCGATGCGGATCGGGCTCTTGCGCGGATCGGCGGCGCCGCCGGCCAGCACATAGACCGTCGCGCGCGGCGCGCACTCGGTGATGAAGTTCAACAGCCGCATGCCGTCGCGCACGCCGGTGAGCGTCAGGTCGCCGACCACGACGATATCGGTGGCGCACTCGAAGGCCTGCTGCTGCATGACCGGATCGCCGCGCGGCACGTCGAGCACGATGACGTTGTACTTGCGCTGGAACTTGGAGACGAGCTGGCTGAGCACGCCCTTCTCGACCGGCAGCGGCGTGGTCGGCGGGTCTTCGGCGCCCAGCGCGCAGAGGAACTCGCCCTTGCGCTGGACCGACTGCTCGATGAACAGGTTGTCGACACGATCCGGGCTCTGCAGCGCCTCGCGCAGCGCGTCCGACGGATCGAGGTCGAGCGACAGCATCACCGAGCCGTAATGCAGGTCGAGATCGATGATCAGCACGTCGCTCTTGTTGGTCGAAGCGACCATCGAGGCAAGGCTGATGGCGACGGTCGAGGCGCCGACGCCGCCGCGCGCGCCGACCACGGCGATGACACGGGGCGGAAAATCGGGATCGGCGGTGGTGACCAGGCCGCCGGTGCCGATCTGCTCGAGCTTGGCGCGCGCGTCGGTCAGCTCGCGCTCGCGCTTCTTGGTCGCCAGCGCCGTGTCCAGCGCCTTGCGCAGCATGCCGGGATGCAGCGGGCGCACCAGGTAGTCGGCGACGCCGGTCCCCAGCAGGTCGCGGAACAGGGTGACGTCGTTGGCATCGCCGATCGCCAGCACGGCGCACTCGGGCGGCATGGTCGAGACCAGCGCGGCGAGGTCGGCCACGGCGGTCTCGGTGTCGGCGATGTCGATCAGCAGCGCGGCGAGCCCCGGCGGCATGTCGGAAATCGACAGTGCCGTCTGGCAGCCGCCGGCGACGCGATGCATCGGCAACGGGTTGGCCGGATCGTCGCCGATCTCGCTTTCGGCGACGGCGGCGGTCTCCTCGTCGAGGATGAAGGCCAGCACGGCGCCGGCCGGCAACAGGGGGATCTCCGGGATCGCGAGAGCCGCGTCCTGGGCGTCCAAGGGTTCCGCTGGCTGAGCTGCCATGGGTCTTACGTCTCGAGGTTCATCAGGGCGAAGAAGTGGCCGCGCCGGCGGGCGCCGTGGCGCCGCCGCCCAGTGCGCTGGTGCCGACCACCGACAGGGCCTTCGGCACGCCGCGATAGAGGCGATCGACCGCATCGGCGCCAAGCTTGCCGCTGGACGGGCCGGGATCGCGCCCGACCTCGAGATCCTTGGGATTGGCGATCATGGTCTGGATATTCACCGACGTGGCACAACCGAGATTGCTGTGTGGCAGATTTTGCCCGTCGTATCCGGGCGATTTACTCCAATCCGGACAGTTCAGGTCGCGCGCGACATAGCGCTCGAGCTGAAGGACAATTGTGTTCGGTACTGCAGCCACTCCCGAAGACACCGAACTGGACTGAATCGACGCGCCCTGGCGCTGCACGAGGCCGCGCACATAGGCCAGCCGCTCCTGGTCGGCGAAGCTGCCCGAACCGGCGGCGGCGACGGTGATCGGCTCGCCGGCCTCGCGGGCCTGGCGCGCCAGGGCCTCGATGCGTGCGGCGTCCTCGGCCGCGGGCGCCGTTTGGCCCGGCCCGTAGCGCAGCGCGAGCAGCGCCACGGCGCGGTCGGCGCGCGGCTCCTTGGGCTTGTTGTAGGTGGCCACCTCCGAATTGCCGCAGGCCGACAACAGCGTCGCGGCAAGGAGGGCCGCCCCGATCCGGCGAATGAACATCGCTCTTCTCCCCTTCCGAACTACTTCGACCATGAAGCCGCCGCTGGCGCCGACGCGGCG
>CAYNOF010001125.1:0-8403 GCA_964398335.1 uncultured Rhizobiaceae bacterium | reverse complement strand
CGGAGAACGAATTCGGCCTGGCACCCCATTCCGACACCAGCTTCATGACCCTGCTGGCGCAGAACGACGTGCCGGGCCTGTCGATCCGGCTGCCGAACGGGCGCTGGATCGACGCGCCGGCGCTGGAGGGGAGCTTCCTGGTGAATGGCGGCGACATGCTGCGGCGCTGGACCAACGAGCGGTTCCTGGCGACGCCGCACCGGGTGATCAACCGCTCCGGGCAGGAGCGCTACGCGATCCCGTTCTTCTTCGACTGCAACTACCGCGCCGTGATGAGCCCGATCACCGCGGACGGCGGCGCCGGCAAGGAGCCGCCGTTCACCTACGTGGAGTTCATGACGACCTACCAGCAGGCCAACTTCCACCACGCCCGGGTCGACGGCAAGAAGCTGGAGCTGCAGGGGGCGTGACGCCGCACCGTACCCGTCATCCCGCGCCGCAGGTTTCGGTCATCGGCGCAGGCATCGTCGGGGCGTCGATCGCCTATCACCTCGCACGGCGTGGCGCGCGCGTGCAGCTGTTCGAAGCGGCGGATCGTCGGCCTGCGGACATCCGATGCGCGCGTGAACGGCGTGCGGCTGGCCGACCGCGTGGTGGGCTCGGATGTCGTGGTGGTGGGTAGAGGCCGGCCGCCGCTACTTCAGCGTCGCGATGTAGGCCGCCAGGTCAGCGGCCTCGGCGCGGGTCAACGACATGTCGGGCATCTTCGGATGCGGGTCGAGCAGGAAGAATGCGACCGTGCGCTCGTTGAAGTCGGGCCTGCTGGCGACGACGGGAAACGGCGTCGCCTCGTTCACCGTGCCGGTCTGCTTCTTCGACACGACGTGGCAGCTCGCGCACCAGCGTCGCGCCAGCCGCTCGCCGTTGGCAGGATCCGCGGCAAGCGCCGGCCCGATCGCCGACGCCAGCAACGCCACCGTGAGCCCAAACAGTCGGTTCATCTTCGCGCACCTTTGCTGTCGCTCCAGTGTACAAAAGATGGCGCGGATGCCAACAGCACGGGTTGATGCAGATCAAGCGCTTGCGTGCCTGTCCGGGCCGGCGCGGCGGCCGCGGCGCTTCCGGTGAGCGGCCGCGGGAATGCGCCCATTACGGCCAAGGACGGCGTCGGCGTGAGCCTTCCGCCCATCGCGGCAGGCCAGCGCCGCCGTCCGTCGTCGCGCCGGCGAAGCTAGATCCGTCCCATCAATGCCAGGACCAGCACGATGACCAGCACCAGCCCCAACCCGCCGCTGGGCCAGTAGCCGTACCCGCGGTCGGCCATGTAGCCCCAATGGGGCAGGCCGCCGATCACGAAGAGCAGCAGCACGATCAGCAGGACGACGCCGAGAATGCTCATGGAAACCTCCCGTTGTGCGGGGGGTAACGCTGCTCGGCCCGAAATGTACCCGATCGGAAGGGCAGGCGTCGGCCGCAACAGGCGGGGCTTCCGCGGCGTTTGCCTGCTGCGAACCCATAAAGATCACAGGAGATTCCACATCGGCGACGGTGCCGCCGCCGTGTCGGCGTACAGCGCCACCGGATGCGTTGACCTGAATCAACGTGCGCGCGGCCGCAGACTGGTATCAGGGATCGCAGGCGGCGAAGCGGCGTATGTGGGGATATGCTCCGCATCGAAGCCTCAGGCGGTCCCGCGAGTCCTCCCCGTCGGGACCGCCTTTTTGCTTTTCCAGGTCCGCATCATCGGGTGCTGCCACACTTGCGACCCCGGACCCAGCCGCAAGAGGATGCGCTCGAGCAGCGCCGGATGGAACGGGAAGGCGTCTCTTGGGGTGTCGAGCATCAGCAGGCGCAGGCGCTCGGGATCGCTGTCCGCAGTGAGGCGGGGACAGCAGGGACCTACGCCGCGTGATACCGCACCACCGTCCAGTCGAATGCCGGCTGGAACCCGACCGCCGTGTACGCGCCGATTGACGCCGGCTGTTCCTTCTCGGCGATCAGGCAGGCATTGGTGACGCCGTCGCGCTGCGCGTCACGCACGATGCCGGCCACCACGCACTTGGCGTAGTCGCGGCCGCGCTGCTCGGGCGGCACGTAGACCGCGCCGATGTTCACCCAGTCGTCGAGCTTCGCGGTGGCGGCGGCGTAGGCCACCGGCTTGTCGCCCACGGTGACCACCATGCCCTGGCGCAGCTCGTGCGCGCGGCGCACCCAGTTGCGCGCGTCGAGGTCGTTCTCCTCGCTGCGCGGGATGCCCCACAGCTCCTCGCGGAAGGCGGCGTGCCAGTCGCCCAGCAGCGCCAGCTCCTCGCCCATCGGCGGGCGGAAGTCGATGCCCGCGGCGCCCAGCACGTCGGGGGCGCGGAAGGTCTCGGCGCTGAGCGTCATGCAGGTGGTGTCGTGGCGCTGCAGGATCGGCCGGTCGCGCAGCCACGCATGCGAGAGCGTCTGCTCGATCTGCGCCGTGGGCCCGCAGACCTCGACGAAGTCGCGCGGTGCGGCGCCGGCCAGCACGTCGAGCACCTCGTTCGCGCGCTCGGGCAGCTGCAGCAGCACGCGGCCGTTCCAGAAGATCGCCGCGGCGGCGAGCACGCGCTGCGTGTCGGTGTCGGGATCGTCCTCGACCGCGCCCACCCAGGTGCCCTGGTAGCTGCGGCCGACGTCCTCGCCCAGCCCGCCCTGGCGCAGGTTGAAGCGCAGGAAGATATGCGTGTCGGGCCGGCTGGCGAGGAAGGCCTCGAGCATGTCCTCGTCGCCCTCGCGCAAGACGCGCACGCGCACTTCCTTCGGCTCGGGCTCGCTGCCCTCGTCGTCGGCGATGGGCTTGGCGCCGGCGAACTCCTTGCCCATGTCGAAGCGCACCCCGGTCTGGATCGTGGGCTTGGATTCCTTCTCGTCGGCCATGCGAGTCTCCCCTGTGCGCAGGGCGCATGGTGACCGATCCGTGTGACGGATCAAGCGCCGTTCGGGCCGCGCCGCCGCAGCGACGCGGCCCGATGGGATCAGAACCGCGCGATGCCCCAGTCGCCGATGGCGCCGAAGCCCAGCGCCCCGTAGGCGCGCTGCGCTGCGACATTGGCCACGTCGGTGAACAGCACCGCGCGGCTCGCCCCGCCGTCGCGCGCTTTCAGGAGGCTGCCGGCGACGGCCGCCCGCGCCAGGCCGCGCGCGCGGGCGAAGGGCGGGGTGTAGACGCCGCCGACCTGCACCACGTCGGGCAGGGCGGCGTTGAAGCCGCTATAGGCCAGCGGCCTGCCGTTCATCTCGACCACCCAGCCGTGGCCCTCCTCGAGCGCCGCGCCGAGTTCCTGCCTGGCCTCGTCGAAGGTCGCGGTGCCGCGCGCCAGCTTGAAGCAGTCGACCAGGAACTCCATGCGCCACGCCGTGAGCATGGGCAAATCGTCGGCCGCGATCGGCCGCACGCTGATCTCGCCGCAGCGCAGCGGCGCCGGCACGCGCAGCGCGGCGAGCGGCAGGGCGTAGAGGATCTCGCGATCGCAGCGGCGTACCGCGCGGCCGTTGATGGCCGGATGCATCATGGTCGCGGCCACCTGGTCCCAGCCGCCGACCACGCCGTTGACCGGCAGCGGCGAGGCCTCGAGCAGACGCTGCAGCAGCGGCCGGAAATCGCGCGCGATGTCCTGCACCAGCGGCAGCAGGAAGCCGTTCCAGTAATGGCCGATGACGCCGGTCAGCCGCTCGCCCGCGAAGGCGCCGGCGAAGATCCCGCCATAGCGCTGGCCGTGCCAGCCGGCGCCGGCGCGCGCGAGGTTGGCGCGCTGCATCAGCGTGTGGTCGGGGGCGCTCTCGAAGAAAGCGGCCAGTCTGCGCTCGTCGCCGGCGCTGAGGATCCTGATCTCGGACATGACGATCTCCCCTTGAGGCTGGAGGTCATCGCCGAGGTCCCAAAACGCGAACGCCCGGCGAGGGGCCGGGCGTTTGTGGTGTTCCCCTCTGTGGGGGGATCCTGTGTCGGGCTATTTCTTGCCCGACCGCCCGAGTGCACCGAATTTTTCATTGAAGCGCGACACGCGACCGCCGCGATCGACCATCTTGCTGACGCCGGTCCAGGCGGGATGGGTCTTGGGGTCGATGTCGAGACGCAGGGTCGCGCCAGCCTCACCATAAGTGGACTTGGTCTTGAACGAGCTGCCGTCGGTCATCACCACGGTGATCTCGTGGTAGGATGGGTGAATCTTCTCTTTCACGGGTCTTCAGTCTCCGGACGCGAGCGGCGGGTTATATAGGAGACGTTTGGCCGGGGCAAGCGGCGCGGGCAGGGGGCGAAAGCCCCTGAAAACGCCCGGAAATTGAGCCCGGATCCCGATCAGGCTCGGAGATGGTGGCGGCGGCCGCGATGAGTTCGCTGATCCGGTTCACGGTCTGGCACAGGGGCGGCGCGGTCGAGGCGTGTCTGCACTTGCATGTCCGGCTGCATGCCACGCAAGCCGCGATCGGCCGCGTGATGGCGCTGAGCCCGGTCCAGCACGGCTACCTTGAGCTGTCTTGTGCGCATGGCGGAAGGCGTTCGCGCTGGATCCACGACATCGCCATTGGCGATGCCTCTTGGCCGGCCATCATCCGCGCCGCCGTCGGGGTGGCGATCCGTCGCGTTTCGCCGGCGTCGGGCGCGGGCTTCGCGATCGTCGCACGAGATGAGGTGACCGCAGCACTCGGCGACATGCCGCTGCGCGTGTTCGCCAATGCAGTCGAGGCCCGGCTGTGGTTGACGCGCATCTACAACCGAGAGCGATGACTCTTCATTATCCGAAAACACACGGCCATTGCGCCCCAGCCCGCGGGCGACAAGGCTTGTGACACGAATGGGGGAGGAGACCCGTGCCCGAGCTACATGAGGCGCGAGCCGAGCTCTATCGCAAGATCGAGACGATGCGGCGCTCGCGCGTGCTCTGCTATGTCACGGGTGACCGGCCGGGCATGGAGGCGCAGATCTCGCCCGAGGTCAGCGACTTCTTCGCGACCCATCTCGACGGCCTGTTTCCCACCAGGGATAAGCTGTCGCTGATCCTGCACAGCAATGGCGGCCCGACCCTGGCGGGGTGGAACCTCGTCAACATGCTGCGCATGTTTTGCGACGAGCTGGAGATCATCGTGCCGGCCAAGGCGTGGAGTACGGCCACGCTGATGTGCCTGGGCGCGGACCGCATCGTGATGACCAAGCAGGCGACGCTGGGTCCGATCGATCCGAGCCTCAGGGGCCAGCTCACGCCGCAGATCCCGGGCCATTCACCGATGGCGCGCGCCGAGGTGAGCGTCGAGGCCGTGCGCGGATATATCGAGCTGGTGAAGCGCAATTTCGGCATCCGCTCGTCGGCCGACATGGCGACGGTGCTGGTCGATCTTGCCGGCCGCGTGCATCCCCTCGTGCTGGGCGAGATCTTCCGCAGCCGCGCGCAGATCCAGCATCTCGCGGCCAGGCTGCTGAAGCACACGATCCCCTCGGCGGCGAAGCAGAAGAAGATTGTCGACTTCCTGTGCAGCGACAGCGGCAGCCACGATTACACCATCAACCGCCTGGAGGCCGAACAGCTTGGCCTGAAGGTCGAGAAGTGCCCGCCGAACCTCTACGAGGTCCTGCGGGTGCTCTACCGCAACATCTCGGCCGAGCTCGAGCTCAGCGTTCCCTTCAACCCGGCGGCGATCCTCGGCGCGGCGGCCAGCGCGGCGTACAGCTGCCGGCGCTCCCTGATCGAGAGCACGGGCGCGAAGGGCCATGTCTTCGTCACCGAAGGCGAGATCAGCCGCACGCCACCGGCGCCGGGCGTCGCCGCTTCGCTCACCGACCACCGCACGTTCGAGGGCTGGCGGCAGCGCTAGGCCGTCACGGCTTCGGCTTGAACACGCCGAGATATTCCCAGTCCTTGTCGGCCATCAGATAGTTGCGCAGCGTGCTGGGCCAGCAGTGCTTGCTGTCGAGCTTGATGAACAGGCGGTTGCCCTGGTCGACCGCGTCCTTGGTCGTGACCTTGTGGTCCTTCACGCCGATGCCGCAGGCGAGCTGGTAGCTCAGCACGACGAGATCGGAGCAGTAGACGTTCTTGATCACGCCCTGATGCTCCTTCAGCCGCTCGCGGTATTTCTCCAGTCGCTTGGCCAGGCCGGGTCCGACCTTGTTCGAGGCGAAGGTGCTGTGGAAGACCGCGCGCGTCTTGCCGTAGGTCGCCGACTTGGCGATCTCCGAGGCGACGGCGGCCACCGCCTCGGCCTCGTCGTCGCTGAGTCCGGGCTTCATGCGGAACATGTCGGCTTCGTGGCTCCAGTTGAGGAAGCCTTCGACCTTCATGCCGTTGCGCGTCGCGTGCGTGACCGTGAAGCTCGACGGCTTCGTCGCCTCGGTGACGACGCCGCAATGCGACGGGCTGAAGGTGTTGTTGTTGATCAGGATGTCGCCGACCTTGATCTTGTCGCTCAGCCGGTCCTGGCCGTTGACGAAGAAAACCTTGGCCGCCATGGCACCGCCTTTTCATTTCATTGAAGGCGCAGCTTCATCTCACTGGGGATGCAGGGCTGTCCTGATAAGGCCGTGGAAAGTTTCTGAAATCTTCTGATAATTCCCTTCCATGGTGCTTCGCTTCGCCGGGTTCGAGTTGGATCAACAGGCCACTGAACTGCGTGCGCCCGACGGCGGCACGGTCAAGCTCCGGCCCAAGACGCTCGAGATGCTGCGCCTGTTTGCCGCCAACCCCGGCAGGGCTCTCAGCAAGCAGGAGCTGATGGAGGCGGTCTGGCCGAACGTCTACGTCAGCGAAGACAGTGTCTTTCAATGCATCCGCGAGCTGCGCGCGGCGCTTGGCGACAGCCAGCGGCAGATCATCAGGCTGGCGTCCGGCGGCGGCTACGTCTTCACGGCGCAAGGGTCGAGCGAAGGCCAGGCCCGGGCCTCAGCCGACCTCTTCAAGCGAACGCCGCCGGTCATCGCCGTATTGCCGATCGTCGATGCGAGCAACGACCCGCGCGGTGCGGCGATGGCAGCGGAGGTGAATGGCCGCCTGATCGACGGGTTCGCCAGGATCGACGGAATCAGCGTGGTCGCGCCTGCGTCCGCGTCCTCCGCGTCGTCGGACTTCGAAGTGCGCGGCGAATTGCAGCGCGGTCCGCAATCGTGGAGCTTGCGGGCGCGCATGATCAGGACCGCCACCGGCGAGATTCAATGCGTCGCCACGGTTTCGGTCGATGTCGGCGAGCCCGATGTGCAGCTCCAGCAGTCCAGGCTGGCCGCGGGTGCCGGTCATCCGCTGGCGCGGCGCCTCAACGAATTGCGCGAGACCACGCCGTCCGCGACCGGCAGCGCCAAGGTCGTCATCGAACAGGCGCTGGCCTCGATCAACCAGACGACGCGCGAGCGCTTCGGCATGGCTGAGGCCATGCTGCAGAAGGCGCTCGCCGACGATCCCGACAATGTCGACCTCGCCGTCGCGCTGGCGGCGCTGCAGCTGCGCGGCATCCAGATGGTCTGGTACAGCCCGGACGAGGCGCTCGCCGCCGAGGCCCAGGCCAGCGCGGCCCTGGAGAGGGCGCTGCGGACAAAGCCCCATTCCATCGCGGTGCTCGAGACCTATGGCCGCTTCCTCAGCGCGACCAACCGTTTCGTCGAAAGCCTCGTGACCTGCGCCAGGGCGTTGAGCCTCGATCCGTGGAACGGTCTCGCCCTCTACCTCATCGGGCTCGGCCAGCTCCATCTGGGACGCTTCGAGGACGCGCTCGCCTCCTTCCAGCAGGCCGTGCGCTTCGACACGCCGCAGGTGTCGCGCTGGACTTGGTACCTCGGCGCCGGATGGGCGCATCTGCTGATGGACAATGCCGAGGAAGCGGTGCCGTGGCTGGAACGCTCGATCGCCATCACCGCGGCGTCCGGGCGCACGCACATGCTGCTGGCCGCATCCCTGCGGCAACTGGGCCGCATCGACGAGGCGAAGGCGGCCATGCAGGCGGGCCTGAACCTGCGGCCCGGCACGACAACGCTCAACGTCGGGCCACCGCAGAAGAACGCCAGCCCGATCTATCTGCAGGCGTCCGATCGCGTCATCCGGCTCATGGTCGCCGCCGGATTGCCGGAGCGCTGAGGGTCAGCGGCGCGCAGCTACCACTCCACCCTGAGCCCGCCGCTGCCGACAAAGAGGTGCTGGCCGGCCGACCATTCGCCGTCGAATTGCGCGAAGAGGTGGATCTTCTCGCCGATCAGGCGCTGCGCGCCCAGCGAGACCAGCAGCGCATCGCGCGCCGCGCGCGCATTGGGCACGCTGCCCTGGCTGGTCATGACGCCCCGCGCGGTGCTGAACTCGTGCGCCCAGGCGACACGCAGGCGCGGGGTGAGCAGCGCGAAGATGTCGAGCACCCACCATGGCGCCAAGGTCACGCCGAGCTCGCTGCGCACCGACCACGGGTTCTGCCCGGCGACGGCAAGTGCCAGCGTGCCGGGCGAACGCTCGGCATAAGCGTCCT
>CAYNOF010001124.1:0-1365 GCA_964398335.1 uncultured Rhizobiaceae bacterium | reverse complement strand
CGGGCGCATTTTCGGGGCAGAGGAACCGGAGGACACCGGCTTGTCTTGCCGGACCACCCGATGGCGATCTGCGATTGCTTCCTGAAGAGAGGGGCCCCCAGGGGTAGTCAACCGCAGACCGCCATGCGGATACTGCAAAAGGGCTTTAATCGGCGGAAGCGACCTTCTCTTCCGCTTTGCGAATGGCCCACTCGCCTTCGGCGACGTATCCCCGCTGGTCATAGGAGTGGCCGGTGACCAGTCCCAGCACAAACCAACCCAATACCAGGGCGCCCAGGGCAAAGAGGGTGTCGCCGATCATCCGCATCCAGCGCAGTTGGTTCATGTAGCCACTGTGCAGGAACTCGGTGGAACGCGCATACCAAGTGCCGTATTCCACCGAAGCCCACACTTGCATCAGGCCGATGGGCAACAGACTGAGCAGCACCATTAGCGCCAGCCCCAGATTGATGGCCCAAAAAGCCACGGCCAGCGGCCGATTCTTCCAGGCCACTCCCGGCCGCAGCGCGCGCAGACAGAACAACATCAAGCCCAGACCGAGCATGCCATACACGCCAAACAGCGCGGTATGCCCGTGCACCGCCGTGGTGTTCAGTCCCTGCATGTAGTAAAGAGCGATAGGCGGGTTAATCAGGAAACCGAACAAACCCGCGCCCACGAAATTCCAGAAGGCCACCGCGACGAAGAAATAGATCGGCCATTTGTAGGCCGCAACCCAAATGCGTTGGTCGCGGGCGCGCGCCAGGCGAATGTTCTCCCACGCCTCGAAACCAATCAGGATGAGCGGCACGACTTCCAGTGCGCTGAAGACCGCGCCCAGACCGAGCACCACGTTGGGCGTGCCGGCGAAGTAGAGATGGTGGAAGGTGCCAATGATGCCTCCCGAGAGAAACACCACGGTTGAGAACAGGACCGCCCGCGTCGCGGTGCCCACGGAAAGCAGCTTCAGGCGCGTCAGCAGAAAGGCGATGACCACCGTGGCGAAGACCTCAAAGAAGCCTTCCACCCAAAGGTGGACCACCCACCAGCGCCAGTATTCCGCGGATACCAGATTGCTGCGCTGTCCATACATCAGGCCGGCGGCATAGAAGAGTGGAATGGCGATACTCGAAATGAGGAACATCAGCAGCAGGGAGTGACTCTGGTCTCGCCGCGCCAGGGCCGGCTTCATGCCGCGCCACATCAGCCACAGCCAGAAGACCAGTCCGAGGAACAGCAGGATCTGCCACAGCCGCCCCAGGTCCACATATTCATAGCCCTGCGCGCCCAGCCAGAACCACAAGTTGCCCAGCTTCTGCTGGATTCCCAGCCATTCCCCGGCCAGCGATCCCACCACCACCAGCAATAAAGCTCCGAAGAGCACAT
>CAYNOF010001123.1:0-5879 GCA_964398335.1 uncultured Rhizobiaceae bacterium | reverse complement strand
CATGGCCGCCGATCCGGCCGACGAGGTCGCCGCCCGCCAGGCATCGGCCGCGGCGCTGCGCACCTTCATGCGCCTGCCGGTCGCCCAGCGCAGCTGCGTGATCCTGATGGATGTGCTGGGCCACTCGCTGGAGGAGATCGGCGCGGTGATCGACGCCACCATCCCGGCGGTGAAGGCGGCACTGCATCGCGGCCGCCTGCGCCTGCGCGAGCTGGCGGCCGAGCCGGACGATCATCCCCTGCCGGCGCTGGGCGAGCCGGAGCGATCGCTGCTCGCCGCCTACGTCGATCGCTTCAATGCGCGCGATTTCGACGCCATCCGCGCGATGCTGGCCGACGAGGCGCGCGTCGACGTCGTCAACCGCACGCGCATGAACGGCCGCGACGAGGCTGGCCGCTACTTCGCCAACGCCTCGCGCGGCGACGATTGGCGGCTGGTGCCGGGTATCGTCGAGGGCCGCCCGGCGGCGATCGTCGTGCATCCCGACGACCCCGGCGCCGCGCCGATGCATTTCTCGGTGCTGCGCTTCGAGGGCGGCCGGCTGCTGGAGATCCGCGACTTCCGCTACGCCCGGTATGCGATGGACGGCGTCGATCTCAGGAAGTCGTCCTGAGCGGGTTCATCCGGCCACGGGCAGACGGGCGCGCAACGCCACCTTGTGCACCTTCTCGAGCGTCGAGCGCGGCATGTCCTCGACCAGGAAGACGGCGCGCGGGCGCTTGAAGTCCGCGAGCTTGGCGGCGCACTCGCTCAGGATGCGGTCGGGCAACTCGTTGTTGCCCTCGACGGCGATGCCGGGCGCGGGAATGACGAAGGCGACCGGCACCTCGTCGAGCATGCGGTGCTTCTGCGCCACCACGGCGCATTCGTGAACGCCGGGAACCAGCGCGATCACACGCTCGATCTCCGAGGCGGCGACGTTCTCGCCGCCGACCTTGAGCATGTCCTTGTCGCGATCGGCAAAGGTGATGTAGCCGTCCTCCTCCAGCTTCACGCGGTCGCCGGTCATGAACCAGCCGTCCTCGGTGAAACTGTCGGCGGTGGCCTGGGCGTTGTTGAGGTACTCGGCGAAGATCTGGATGCCGCGCACGCCCTGGCATTGCAGGTGACCGATGCCGCCGGGCGCCACCGCGGTCGCGAGATCCTCGTCGAGGATACGGATGCCGTAACCCGCCGCCGGCCGGCCCGTGGTCATCGGCCGGTTGCGCAGCAGCGCGTCGCCGATGATGCCCTGGCTCACCGTCTCGGTCATGCCCCACCAGCCGATGGTGCGCACCTTGAACACCTCGTCGAAGGGCGGCTCGTTGATGGCGTTGCCCATCATGCGGAAGTGATGCGGCGGGATGTCGGCCTGCATCAGCGCCTTGAGGAAGAACGGCAGGGTCGAATGCCAGGTGCAGCGGTTGCGCAGCGCGACGTCCCAGAAGCGCCGTGCCGAGAATTTCGGCTGCAGCACCACCGTGCCGCCGGCCCACATCGTTGGCAGGATCGAATAGGCGCGCGCGTTGGTGTGGAACGAGGGCATCACGACGTGGTGTACGTCGGCCTCGTTGAGGCTCTGGTGGACCGCCGAGGTGCGCGCGCCCCACAGCGCATTGCCCTGCGTCCACAGCACGCCCTTGGGCCGCGAGGTCGTGCCCGAGGTGTATTGCACCGAACCCGGCCGCCACGGATCGGCCTCGAGCCCGGGCACGTCGCCGGGATCGCCGTCGAGCGAGGAAAAGGCGTTGGCCTTCTGCGGCTTCAGGCCCGCCGGCGGTTCGGCGCCATCGGCCAGATGCTCGGTGACGATCAGCCACTTGATGTTGCGCGCGTTGGCCGCGACCGTCTCGGCCAGCTCCGGCTGGGTGATCGCGCCGACCGCCCCGCAGTGATCGGCGAAATAGGCCAGCTCCTCGCCGGCCGAGCGCGTGTTGGTGGTCACGACCACCGCGCCCAGCCGCGCGCAGGCGAACCAGACGAACTCCAGCTCGGGCGAGTTGTCGAGATGCGCCAGCACGAAGTCGCCCGCCTTCACGCCGCGCCTGCGCAGGCCCGACGCGACGCGCAGCACGCGCTCGCGGAACTGGCGATAGGTCCAGACCTGGCGCTGGCCCTCGAACGGCTCCCACACCAGGTAGGGATGATCGCCGCGCGTCTCGGCGCGGAAATCGAGCAGCCAGTTGACGTCGCGGCCGGCGAACGGGTTGACGATGCGTCCGCGGGAATCGGCGGGCGTGAACGACATGGACGTTTCCTCGACGCGTGTTCTTGTCGAGGTCGAAGATAGCGCGCTCCTTGCCGCGCTGCCTATACCGGCAGCGGTGCGCGGTTCATGCGCTGCGGCCGCAAGCCGACATCCGAATCGTTGCCGCCCTGCTCGCGGAAATTGCAGGTGAGCTGCGGCCCCACCTGGTGCGTCGGAAAGCGCACACGCTGGCGCGGCAGGTTGCAGCCGAGATACTTGACCTGACCGTTCGGCATGAAGTCCCAGACGTTGCCTTCCCAATCGCCGAAGCGATCGAAGTCACGCATGATGGCGTGGTGACTTCGCCGCATGCCGTATTCGTCACGGTAGTCGCTGAACTCCTCGGCCTGGCTCAAGCTGGAGGCGCGCACGATGGCACCGGTGCCGCGCGCCAGCGTCAGGCAGAATTCCAATCCGTTTTCGCTCAGCCCCAAATAGGAGGCCGACGCGTTGGCGACGTTTTGCTGGTGCCGTTGCAGGAGTGCCCCATCCAGAGGAACGACGTCGTAGTGATCGCCTACCGGTCGCAGCAGGACGGGGTTCTTCAGCATGCCGCCAAAGTATTCGTCGCGCACGTCAGCAGGGTATTGGTTCGCCCCCTTGGCAGGCTCCGGGGTGGAAGCGCCGATGGCCGCGACCTTGCACGCCAGGATCTCGATCAAGCCGCCCCTCGCCATGATGGGCCGCAGGAGCGCGGCAAAGGCGTGGACGTTGTCGTTGGTGATGTCGCCGCTGCCGTCGACACGGTTCACGATGATCCTGCCGGCATCACCGTGCGACTGGATCTCGAGAGCGGTGATCTTGCCTTCATGGGCCCGGCGCTTGACCAGCGCAGCCAGATCGGCAACCCCGGAGCGCCAGCCTTTCTTGGCCCAGACGATGTAGCTGCTTTCCTCGTCTCTGGCGCCAACGTGGATAGAACCGTCGCTGAAGAGCAGGATATAACGCACAGAACCTCCCGGGGATTGCACTCGACCTGCAAAAGGCTGTGCGCCACGCGGCAGAGCATCAATCGCTCAGACGTCCGCAGAGAACAGCGTGGCGTCGGCCGTTCATTTGAATAGGGTGGGATCTATGCCGGCAGCGGTGCGCGGTTCATGCGCTGCGGCCGCAGGCCGACATCGGAGTCGTTGCCGCCCTGCTCGCGGAAATTGCAGGTGAGCTGTGGCCCCACCTGGTGCGTCGGGAAGCGCAGGCGCGCACGCGGCAGGTTGCAGCCCAGATACTTGACGCTGCCGTTCGGCATGAAGTCCCAGACAGGCCCCTCCCAATCGCCGAAGCGATCGTAGTCGCGCATGATCGGATGGGTCATCTCGAGAACAGTGCCGTCGGTATCGTAGATGTCGCCATAGTCTTCGACTTGCACCATACGCGCCGCTCGCACCGTACAGCCCGTCGCGCGAGCAAGGGTCAGGCAGAACTCCAACCCGTTCTCCTCGAGAGACAGGGCCTGCACGCGTTGGTGACGGATCACGCGCAACACGCCGTCCAGTCGCTTGCCTGACAGACGGACCACTTTGTAGGTGCCGTCGCCCTGCTTCTCGAGGGCTACCGGATCCTTCTCGATCCCGCCGAAGTATTGCTCGATGACCTCGGGCGGATAGGTGTTGAACCCTTTGCCCTGGAAGGCAAAGCGGCCGCATGCGGCGACCAGGCAGGCCATGATCTCGATCAGCGCGCCGCGCGCCATGATCGGCCTCAGCAGGTTGCCGAAAGCCTCGACGTTCTCGTGCGTGATGTGGTCGCCTTCGCGCACGACGATCTTGGCCGGCATGCCGTGGGACTGGATTTCCAGGTGGGTGATCTTGCCTTCCTGCGGACGGCTGTTGACCAGATCGGCGAGCTCGGCCACGGCGGCGCGCCAGCCCTTCTTGCCCCAGACGAGGTATTTGCCCTCCATGTCGGTCGCGCCAACGGAGATGGATCCATCGCTGAACAGCAGGACATAGCGCATGGGAATACCCTATAGCCAGATTGCATGTGTACTGCAAAAAGGCTGCGCCCTGTCCCGCGGCTCGTCAAGTGTCAGGCATATCCTGCCGGCGCGGTGAAGCCGCCGATGAGGGCGGCCAGGTGTCGGGCGACATCGATGCAGGTGCGGTCCTCGAGGTAGGGGCCGACGACCTGCATGCCGATCGGCAGGCCGGCCTTCGTACGACCCACCGGGACCACGGTCGACGGCAGCCGGACATTGCCGATCAGGCCAGCCCAGCCGATCGCCTCCAGATAGGCGCGCTGCACGCCGTTCACCGTCAGATGCCGCCCCTGCAGGTCGGGCGAATGATCGTGCGCGAAGGCCGCCGTCATCACGATCGGGCAGAGGAAGACGTCGTAGCCGGTGAAGAAGTCGGCCCAGCGCGCCCGCTCCTCCTGCCGCGCCGCCGCCGCGCGGATGTAGTCGACGTGGCGCATGGTCGAGCCCTGCATGAAGATCGTCGGCATGGCGCGCGGATCGCTCGCCGCCCTGGCGCCGGCGGCGAGCTGCTCCAGCAGGCGCTCGTCGTAGCCCGGCGCCAGGGTGGCGGCGAGCATGCGGTAGAACAGGCGGAAGCTGGCGGCGAAATCGATCGCCGGCTTCGATGGACGGACCGTCGCCCCCGCCCTGGCGAGCGCATCGCCGGCGCGGCTGATGGCATCGGCGATCTCGCTCTCGACGGGACAGAACGCATCGTCGGGACAGAGCGCGATGCGGTAGTCCTTGATCGATTGCCGCCGTGGCGCCGGCAGGTCGATGCGCCAGGCGACGGCATCCCACTCGCCCGGCCCGGCCAGCACCGACAAAGCGAGGTCGAGGTCATCGGCGTTGCGCGCCAGCGGACCGGCGACGGCGATGTCGGGCAGATAGCGCGAATTCGGCGGCCCCGGCACGTGGCCGCGCAGCGGCACGATGCCGAAGCTCGGCTTGTGGCCGTAGACGCCGCAGAAATGCGCGGGGTTGCGGATCGAGCCACCGATGTCGCTGCCCAGCTCGAGCGGCGTCATGCCCGACGCCAGCGCTGCCGCCGAACCGCCCGACGAGCCGCCGGGCGCGCGCGTCAGGTCCCAGGGATTGTTGGTGGTGCCGTAGACCTCGTTGTAGGTCTGGAAGTCGCCGGCGAAGAGCGGCGTGTTGGTCTTGCCGAAGATCACCGCGCCGGCCTCGACCAGCTTCTTCACCGCGTCGGCGTGGCGCAGCGCGGCGTTGGCCTTCAGCGCCACGGCGCCGGCGGTGGTCGGCAGGCCCTCGACGTCGAAGCACTCCTTCACCGTCATCGGCACGCCGTGCAACGGGCCGCTCGCCTTGCCCGTCGCGAGCGCCGCGTCGGCCGCGACCGCCTGCTCCTTCGCGCGTTCCCAGTCGAAGACGACGACGGCGTTGACCTTGGGATTGTGCTGCTCGACGCGCCTGCGGAAATGCTCGAGCAGTTCGACCGCTGAGACCTTGCGCGCCCGCAGCGCCGCCGCCAGCTCGCCCGCCGCCATCCACGTCGCGTCCATGTCATCCCTCCGTCATTGGCGCGGAAGCTAGAACGCGGCGCAGGCTACTGCCAGCCCCGCCGCCGGATCGCGGCGCTGATCGGGCCGAGGATGAAGCCCTTGCCGGAGAGCCCGGGCAGCCACTCCGCCAGCGCCTGGATGGTGACGTCGTGCGGATGGCCGATGGCGATGGCGA
>CAYNOF010001122.1:0-2054 GCA_964398335.1 uncultured Rhizobiaceae bacterium | reverse complement strand
CCGCGCGCCGGCGAAAAAGCCGCAGCCGGCGGACTGGCCGTGGCTCTGCGCGAGGCCCTGCGCGAGCGCGGCGGGATCTGGTTCGGCTGGAGCGGCGCGGTCTCCGAAGCGCCGGACCGCACGCCGCACACGGTGGTACGCGGCGAGATCTCTTACGAGCAGGTCGATCTCTCGCCTGTGGATCGGCAGGAATACTATCTCGGCTTCGCCAACCGGGTGCTGTGGCCGGGCATGCATTATCGCCTGGGCCTCACCGAGTTCTCGCGCAACGATTACGCTGGCTATCTGCGCGTCAACCGCATGCTGGCCGAGTCGCTCGCATCGCGGCTGCAGCCCGACGACGTCATCTGGGTGCACGATTATCACCTGCTGCCCTTCGCCTCGGCATTGCGCGAGCTGGGCGTCGCCAACCGCATCGGCTATTTCCATCACATCCCGTGGCCGCCGATCGAGGTCTTCGGCGCCATCCCCGGCAGCCGGCATCTGCTCGAGGGGATGGGCGCCTACGATCTCATCGGCCTGCAGACCGCGACCGACGCGGGCAATCTCGTGCGCAGCCTGGTCGAGGCCACCAGCGCCACGACCGACCGGCGCGGGCGGCTGCGCATGGCCGATCGCACCATCCACATCGACGCGTTTCCCATCGGCATCGATGTCGATGAGTTCCGCCGCTTCGCTGACCGCGCCGGCAGATTGCCCCTGGTGCGCCAGACGGCGCAGAGCCTGGGCAACCGCCCGCTGGTGATCGGCGTCGACCGGCTCGATTATTCCAAGGGAATCGTCGAGCGCATCGAGGCGTTCGAGCGTTTCCTGATCGCCAATCCACAGCAGCAGGCCGGACCGATCCTGCTGCAGATCACACCGGAGTCGCGCTCGGAGGTGCCGGAATATGCCGAGCTCGGCCAGCGTATCGACCAGGCGGTGGGCCGCATCAACGGCGCGCATGGCGGGCTCGACTGGACGCCGGTGCGCTTCGTCAAGCGCGCCTTCTCGCGCCAGGTGCTGGCCGGGCTCTACCGCCACGCCGCTGTCGGCCTGGTCACGCCGATGCGCGACGGCATGAACCTGGTGGCCAAGGAATACGTCGCGGCACAGGACCCGGCCAATCCCGGCGTGCTGGTGCTGTCGCGCTTCGCCGGCGCCGCACGCCAGATGGCCGATGCGCTGATCGTCAATCCCTTCGACAAGAGCGAGGTCGCCGAGGCGATCCATACCGCGCTCTCCATGCCGCTCGACGAGCGCCAGCGGCGTTTCGAATCGCTGCTCGCGGTGCTGAAGGCGCGCGACATCCACTGGTGGGCGGAGACGTATCTCGCGGCACTGTCACGCCCGGGCCGGCATTCTCCCCGCAAGCCGAAGCTGCGCGCCGTCAGCCGCAATGGTGTCGGCCGGGTCGCCGCCGACTGAACCTCGCGTGAGCATTCCCTCCCCGCGTTCGCCAGCCTAGAATGATTCCAGAAAGCCGGAAGCGGCGCAGAGGGAGAGTAAACATGCTGAGACGGACAGCCACGATCGCGCTGGCGGCGGTCGCGCTTGGTGCCCTGTCGGGCGTCGCGATGGCGCAGGAGACGGTGAAGATCGGCCTGATCCTGCCGATGACCGGGCCGTTCGCCTCGACCGGGCGGCAGATCGACGCCGCGGTGAAGCTCTATGTCGCGCAGAACGGCGCCACGGTGGCCGGCAAGAGGATCGAGGTGATCCTCAAGGACGACACCGGCGTGGCCGACGTCACCAAGCGGCTGGCACAGGAGCTGGTGGTCAACGACAAGGTAGCGATCCTCGCCGGCTTCGGGCTGACGCCCACGATCCTCGCCACGGCGCCGATCGCGTCGGAGGCCAAGGTGCCGGCGATCGTGATGGCGGCGGGCACCTCGATCATCACCGAGCGCTCGCCCTTCATCGTGCGCACCAGCTTCACCCTGCCGCAGAACACCATGCCGATCGCCGACTGGGCGGCGAAGAACAACCTCAAGAAGGTCGTGACCCTGGTCAGCGATTTCGGCCCCGGCCTCGATGCCGAGAAGACCTTCAAGGAAATCTTCACCAAGGCGGGC
>CAYNOF010001121.1:0-2864 GCA_964398335.1 uncultured Rhizobiaceae bacterium | reverse complement strand
CAGCGACCGCACCATCGACAGCCACGTGCGCCGCATCCGCGCCAAGCTGGCCGCCGCCGGCGGCGCGCCGATCGAGACCGTGCACGGCGTCGGCTACAAGCTGGTGATCGCACGATGAAGTGGCGGCCGCGGCTGCGCACGCTGCTGCTGGTCGCCAACCTTGTTCTCCTGACCCTGCCGCTGGCCGGCGTCTTCCTGCTGCGGCTCTACGAAAGCGCATTGATCCGCCAGACCGAGTCGGAGCTGATCGGCCAGGGCGCGCTGATCGCCGCGATGTACCGTGTCGACTGGCTGCGTGCCGCGCCCGATGGCGCCTTCTCGACCATGCCGCCGAGCAAGGCGCCGCCGCCCGACGGGCCGTGGCAGCCGATCCAGGCCAATCTCGACCTCGCCGACGATCCGATCCTGCCGGAGGTCATCACGTCGGAGATGCCCATGGCGGCCCCGCACGAGGTGGCCCGCGGCGTCGCCGCCAACATCAAGCCGGTGCTGCTGCAGGCCCAGCGCCAGACGCTGGCCGGCATCCGCATCCTCGATCATCGCGGCGTGGTGGCGGCCAGCACCGGCGACGACGAAGGCCGCGCACTCGATGCCATGGTCGAGGTGGCACGTGCCCTGGAAGGCCGCGCCACCACGGTCATGCGCCGCCGCGAGCCGGTGCAGGCGGAGTTCCTGTCGCCGATCTCGATCAGCCGCGGCGCCAATGTGCGGGTCTTCGCCGTCGTGCCGGTGGTCGAGAACGGCCGCGTGCTGGGCGCGGTCCTGCTGTTGCGCACGCCGCGCACCCTGGACCAGGCGCTGCACGGCAAGCGCTACGAGCTCATGGCGCTGCTGGCGCTGATGCTGGCGGCGGGCATCGGCATGGCGGCGTTCATGGCCTTCACCATCAGCCGGCCGGTGACGCGCGTCGTCGACCAGGCACGCCGGGTCGCGGCCGGCGAGCGCGGCGCGGTGACGCCGCTGCCGCATCGCTTCACGCGCGAGGTCGCCGAGCTGTCGGCCTCGCTGCAGACCATGGCCGATACCCTGGAGCGCCGCGCCGACTACATCAGGGACTTCACCGTCGAGGTCGGCCACGAGTTCAAGACGCCGCTGGCCTCGATGAAGGGCGCGCTGGAATTGCTGCGCGAGGATTCCGAGGCGATGTCGGCCACTGACCGCCGGCGCTTCCTCGACAACATGGCGGAGGCCGTCGACCGCCTCGACCGCCTCACCCGCCGCCTGCTCGATCTCGCGCACGCCGACGCGCTGGCGCCGCGCGTCGATGCACAGTGCGACATGGCTGAGGCCATGATTCCGGTGCTCAACCGGTATCGCGAACTGGGGTTGAAGCCGGTCGTCTACGTCGAAGGTGGCCCCAATGCCGCGGTCGCGATCGATGCCGAGACACTGCGTTCGGTTGTCTCCCTGCTCTTTGACAATGTACGCCAGCATGTGGGTTCCGCGGCCACCGTGCATATCGCCTGGAAGCGGATCGACGGCCGTGTCCGGCTGACCGTTGCGGACGAGGGGCCTGGCATCTCCCCGGGCAACCGCGATCGCATCTTCGACCGCTTCTTCACCACGGCCCGCGAAACCGGCGGCACCGGCCTGGGCCTGCCCATTGCTCGGGCCAATCTGGCGGCCTACGGCGGCGATATCCGGCTGGCCGAGAGCACCCAGGGCGCTGTCTTCGAAATCACCCTGCCCGGCGCGCCTTGACCCTGCCGCATCGACAGGGTACCCCGCGCACCCCATGTCCCTCGCCGAATCCCAGCCCGCGTCCGCGCCGGCCGGCCATCCCGCCGCCCGCCGCCGCACCTTCGCGATCATCTCGCACCCCGACGCCGGCAAGACCACGCTGACCGAGAAGCTGCTGCTGTTCGGCGGCGCCATCCATGCCGCCGGCGCCGTGAAGGCGCGCGGCGAGGCCAGGCGCGCGCGCTCGGACTGGATGAAGATCGAGCAGCAGCGCGGCATCTCGGTCACCACCTCGGTGATGACCTTCGAGTATGGCGGCGCCGTCTTCAACCTGCTGGACACGCCGGGCCACGAGGATTTCAGCGAGGACACCTACCGCACGCTGACCGCGGTCGACTCGGCGATCATGGTGATCGACGCCGCCAAGGGCATCGAGGCGCGCACCCGCAAGCTGTTCGAGATCTGCCGCCTGCGTGACGTGCCGATCGTGACCTTCGTCAACAAAATGGACCGCGAGAGCAAGGACCCGTTCGCGCTGCTCGACGAGATCGCCTCGACCCTGGCGCTGGACGTGACGCCGATGAGCTGGCCGGCCGGCTCGGGCCAGGAATTCCGCGGCTGCTACGATCTCATGCGCGACCGCATGCTGCTGTTCTCGGCGCAGGACCGCGAGAAGGTCGGCGCCGTGGTCGAGTGCGACGGCATCGACGATCCGAAGCTGGCCGCCGCCCTGCCGGCAGCGCAGTACGCCAAGCTGAAGGAGGACGTCGAGCTGGTACGCGCCGGCTATCCCGAGTTCGAGCTGGCGTCCTACCGCGAAGGCCACCTGACGCCGGTGTTCTTCGGCAGCGCCTACAACAATTTCGGCGTGCGCGAGGTGCTCGACGCGCTGGTGGCCTATGCGCCGCCGCCGCGGCCGCAGCCGGCCGAGCCGCGGCCGATCGCGCCCACCGAGCCCAAGGTCGCGGGCTTCGTGTTCAAGGTCCAGGCCAACATGGACCCCAACCACCGCGACCGCGTCGCCTTCATGCGGCTGTCGTCGGGCCGCTTCCAGCGCGGCATGAAGCTGAAGCAGGTCGGCACCGGCAAGACGATCACCATCACCAGCCCGATCCTGTTCTTCGCCCGCGAGCGCGAGATCGTCGACGAAGCCTGGCCGGGCGACATCATCGGCGTGCCCAACC
>CAYNOF010001120.1:0-2244 GCA_964398335.1 uncultured Rhizobiaceae bacterium | reverse complement strand
CCACGACCAGCGCCAGCACGGGTGCCAGGATCACCAGGCGGACCGAGATGCCCTGCGCCGCGGGCGCCGCGTTCTCGGGCGGCGCGCCGCTGCCCGATTCCCAGACGATGTCGCGCCCGCCGATGCGGCGCTCCCGCACGTGGCCGGGGATCTCGGCCCAGAACAGCCCGAAGCGCCGTGCCAGCGGCAGCGCGCCCAGCAGGGCGACGGGGCCGAGGATCCAGGTGATGCTGGTGGTGAAGACCAGCGCCGGCGTGACGCTGCGGTAGGCGATCTCGGGCGTGAACTTGCCCGAGCAGATATAGCCCCACAGCACCGGCTCGATGGCGAGGAAGAGCAGCACGAAGCCGAGATAGGCGAGCCAGGTGCGCCCGCGGCGGAAGTCGGGGTCCTTGCCGAAGAGCTGGTAGGCGATCCAGAAGCAGGCCGGATTGATGAAGTATCCGCTCCACCAGTCGAGCAGGAAGTCGGGCGGCACGCCCTCGATCAGGTCGGAGGAGGCGTAGGCGAACGGCACGGTGAGCAGCGCCGGGTAGCCGAACAGCAGGATGCAGAGCAGGACCACGAGGTCCTTCAGCGACTCGAAGGTCTGCGCGCCGGGCACCAGCACCCAGGACGAGCCGATGTAGCCGCTGGCGAAGATCAGGACGTAGGTCACCGGGATCGACAGGATCGCCTTGGCGTCCCAGCGCTGGCGCTGCCAGCCCAGCCCCCATTTGCCGCCGGCGCGCAAGGTGATGCCCGAGAAGGCGCAGATCGCGAGAATCAAGCCGGCGAAATAGCCGAATCGGCCCCACGCGCCGAGAAAGCCGAGCGGGATGCCGCCGAATATCGACTCGAGCCAGTTGAAGATCTCGGTCACGACACCCTGCCCGGTGCGACTTGGCTCACCCCAATGGTTGATTGTTCACCGGACACACTAATACCCGCCCCGCCGCCCGGCAAATGACAGCGGTGGTGCAAGGAGCGTGCTGCGGAATTACTTGCCGTAGATCTCGCGCGCTGCCTTTTCGCTGATCAGGCCGTATTCGACGTCGCGCGCCACCAGCTTCGGGTCGCGGGCCGTCGGCTCGCCATAGCCGCCGCCGCCGGGCATCTCGATGATGATGCGGTCGCCGGGCGGGATGATGTGCAGGCCCTTCTCCGGGAACTCCTTGCCGGATTTCAGGCGCAGCCGGCCGGTGGCGCCGTCCTTGCCGCCGGCGCGGCCGCGGGCGGGATACTTCACCCGCTCGAAGCGGTGGAAGATGCCCATCGGCGAGTCCTCGCGGTTGCTGACCTCCATGATCTGCCCCAGCCCGCCGCGCTGGCGGCCGGCACCGCCGGAATCGGCGCGCAGCTCCTTGCGCCACACGACGATCGGCGTGATCGACTCGGTGACCTCGACCGGCACGTTGCGCACGCCGCTGGGGAAGGGCGTCGCCGACAGCCCGTCGAGATGCGGCCGCGCGCCGACGCCGCCGGAGTGGAACGTCGTGACGTTGAACGGCGTCCTGATCTCCGAGGCGTGCCCGGTCTGGCCGTGCGCCGCCACGAGCGAGAGGTTCCACAGCGAGGACGTGCCCTCGGCCGGGAAGGTGTCGGGGATCGCCTGGTCGAGGCAGCCGAAGACGATGTCGGGCAGCATGTGGCCGAGCACCGAGCGCGCATAGACCGCGGCCGGATGCGGCGCGTTGAGGATGCAGCCCTCCGGCGCGCTGACGACGATCGAGTCGAGCGTGCCGGCGTTGTTGGGGATCCACGGCGCGATGGCGCATTTCACGCCGAACGCGGTGTAGGCGTCGGTGTAGCAGAACGGGCAGTTGATGGCGTAGCTCGAGATCCCTGATGTGCCGCTGTAGTCGACCCTGATGACATCGGCCTCGATGCTGAGCGTGCCGACCAGCTCGACCGGCGCCTCGAAGCCGTCGACGGTCATGCGCGCGCTCCAGCGGCCGCGCGGCAGCCTGGCGATCGCCTCGACCATCGCCTGCCTGGACCGGCTGATGATGGTGTCGGCGAGCTCCTCGATGTCGCTCAACCCGAACTCCTGCATCATCTCGATCAGCCGCCGGCTGCCGGTGTCGTTGCAGGCGGCCAGGCCGTAGATGTCGCCGACGACCTGCACCGGCTCGCGCACATTGGCGCGCACGATGTTCAGCAGGTCCTCGTTCATCCTGCCCTCGCGCGCGAGGTACATCAGCGGGATCTGCAGGCCCTCGTGATAGACCTGCCGGCCCGACGGGCTGGCGCCGATGCCGCCGA
>CAYNOF010001119.1:0-1303 GCA_964398335.1 uncultured Rhizobiaceae bacterium | reverse complement strand
CTGCGGGCGCGGGTGACGATCACCGAGGCCGCCTCGTGGCGCACCCCGTCGATGTCGACGGCATAGAGCGCGTCGACCGGCCGGGTCATCTCGACCGCCGAGCGCCAGACATAGGCGCCCTTGCCCAGGCGCCGCTTCAGCCCGCCATCGACGCCGGCCACCACCTTGGCGTCGAAGCCGGCGCCGGCCATCAGGGAGAAATGGCGTACCACACCCGACGCGGTGCGCAGCCGACCGACATGCACCGGGGTCGGCGTGGCCGAGGTCAAGGTCTGTACGACCGTGGCAGGCCGCAGGCGCAGGCCGACCTCGCCCGCCAGCACGTTGGCGGTGCCCAATGGCAGGATCCCCAGTGCCGGCAGGATGTCATCGTTTCGTAACATCAGGCCGTTCACCACCTCGTTGATGGTGCCGTCGCCGCCGGCGGCGACGATGCGCAGCTTCTCGTCGCCTTCGGCGTTACGCGCCAGCCGCGCGGCGTCGCCCCGCCGGTCGGTGTCGTGGATCTCGACCCGGTGGCCGGCCGCCGCCAGGCCGTCCAGGGTCCGGCGCAGCAGCGAGGGATTGCGACGCCCGGCGACGGGGTTGCGGATCACGACGAAACGGAGCGGTTGCATGGTCGTCATCAAAGCATCACGGCCTAGGAGTATCCACAGGGCAACGCAACTAATGGCGTGTCATGGTTCAGTACTGGCGCACCATATACCTCTCCGACATCCATCTTGGCACGCGCGGATGTCAGGCAGAGCTGTTGCTCGATTTCCTCAAGCACAATGAGAGCGACCACCTCTACCTTGTCGGCGACATTGTCGACGGCTGGCGCCTGAAGCGCTGGTGGTACTGGCCGCAGACCCACAACGACGTTGTGCAAAAGGTCCTGCGCAAGGCGCGCAAGGGCACGCACGTGATCTACGTGCCCGGCAACCACGACGAGGCGGCGCGCGATTATTGCGGGCTCACTTTCGGCGGTGTGCAGGTGGCGCGCGAGGCGATCCACGAGACCGCCGACGGCAAGCGCCTGCTGATCATCCATGGCGACGAGTTCGACGCGGTGGTGCGTTACGCGCGCTGGCTGGCGATCCTCGGCGACTGGGCCTACGCCTTCGCGCTGCGGCTCAACGTGATGATGAACTCGATCCGCCGCCTGCTGCGCCTGCCCTACTGGTCGCTGTCGGCGTGGATGAAATACAAGGTCAAGTACGCCGTCAGCTACATCGGCGATTTCGAGAAGGCGGTGGCTGCGGAGGCCAAGCGCCGCGAGGTCGACGGCGTGGTCTGCGGCCACATCCATCACGCGCAGATC
>CAYNOF010001118.1:0-1171 GCA_964398335.1 uncultured Rhizobiaceae bacterium | reverse complement strand
GCATCATGATGGGCTGGCTGTCCGACAAATTCGGCCCACGCCCGCCGCTGCTGCTCGCCGCGATCTGCATCCTGCTGGGTGCCTGGCTGGGCTCCAGCGGCAGCCAGTACGCGCTGCTGGCAGGCTACGGCCTGCTGATGGGCTTCCTCGGCAACTCGGCGACCTTCACGCCGATGCTCAACAACATCCAGGGCTGGTTCGAGGGCCGCCGCGGCATCGCCGTGGCCATCGTCTCGGTCGGCCCGGCGGTGGGCGGCTTCACCTGGCCGCAGATCTATCGCGCGCTGCTGCCCGACTACGGCTGGCGCACCACGCTGATGATCTTCGGCATCGTCGCCGCGGTGATCGTCACGCTCTCGGCGCTCTACATCCGCCGCGCGCCGATCCCGCGCGGTCCCGGCAACGCGCGGGCGCGCGAGAACCTCGACGCTCTGCCGCTGCCCTCGCCGGCGATCATGACGCTGCTGTCCGCGGCGTCATTCTGCTGCTGCCTGGCGATGGCGATGCCCTTCGCCCACATGGTGGCGTTCTGCGGCGACCTCGGCTTCGCCGCCGAGCGCGGCGCGGAAGCCGTGTCGCTGATCCTGCTGTCGGCGATCGCCAGCACCTTCGTCATGGGCCGGCTGGCCGACAAGATCGGCCCGCTGCCGACCAGCCTGATCTGCTCGGCGATCCAGATCGTGGCGCTGGTCGGCTTCCTGTTCGTCGCCTCGCTGTGGGGCATCTACACGCTCTCGGCGATCCACGGCATCCCGTTCATCGCCATCGTGCAGGGCTACGCGCTGAACCTGCGCGCGCTCTACGGCCCGGGCATCGGCGGCTGGCGCCTGGGCGTCGTGCTGTTCCTCGCCATGGGCGGCATGGCGGTGGGCGGCTGGCTGGGCGGCGTGATCTTCGACGCCACGGGCTCCTACACCTGGGCCTTCCGGCTGGCGCTGCTCGCCAACCTGATCAACCTCGCGCTGCTGACGATCCTCTATCTCGCCCAGCGCGCGCGGCCTAGGTCAGCCATGACAGGCAGCCCGTCTGCTCCAGCACCGGATCGAGCCTGACCCGCGAGTCGCGCGGCAACGCCGCGAGCTTCTTGCGCAGCGCGTCGTAGCACTTGCCCTGGTAGCGGAACGGCGCCTGGCTGTAGCGCCGGCCGAGGATGTCGAGCTCCAGCTCGGCC
>CAYNOF010001117.1:0-4413 GCA_964398335.1 uncultured Rhizobiaceae bacterium | reverse complement strand
ATCCAGGTCGCCTGCATCGTGCGCCACGGCCAGGGCAGCGCCTGGCATCGCAAGCTGATGGAGCGGCTGGCGGGCGAGCAGCTGCTGCTGGCCTCGGCCACCACCGAAGCCGGCATAGGCGGCGAAGTGCGCAGAAGCCTCTGCGCCATCGAGCGCAACGGCGAGCGCTTCACCTTGCAGAAGAACGCCAGCGTGATCTCATACGGAGCCGACGCCGACGCCATCCTGGTCACCGCGCGTCGCGCGCCCGACGCGCCAGCCTCAGACCAGTCGATCGTGCCTGTGCTCAAGGGCGAGTACACGCTGGAGCACACCACCGGCTGGGACACGCTGGGCATGCGCGGCACCTGCAGCGACGGCTTCGTGCTGCGCGCCGCCGGCGACATCGCGCAAGTGATGCCGGTGCCCTACGCCGAGATCTCGGCACAGACCATGCTGCCGACCACGCATCTGACCTGGGCCGGCGTCTGGCTCGGCATCGCCTCGGATGCGGTCTCGCGCGCCCGTGCCGTCATCCGCGCCGAGGCGCGGCGCAAGCCCGGCACGACGCCGTCGGGCGCGGTGCGCCTGGCCGAGACGGTCAACCTGCTGCAATTCATGCGCGCCAACGTCGTGGCCGCGACGCGCGACTACGAGCGCGCAATGGAGCAGACGGAAGCGCTCACAGCCCTGTCCTTCGCCGTCGAGATGAACAACGTGAAGACCGGCTCGGCACAGATGGCGACGCAGGTGATCAACCACGCGCTGCTGGTCTGCGGCCTCGCCGGCTATCGCAATGACGGGCCCTACAGCGTCACCCGCCACCTGCGCGACGCGCATTCAGCCGCCGTCATGATCAACAATGACCGCATCCTCGCCAACAGCGCCGGCCTGCTGCTGGCGCTGAAGGACGAGCCGGAGCTCTTCGCGTGAGCACCGAGGCGCAGGTTGCGTACCGCAACGAGCTCATCGCGCACGGGCTGCTGCATGCGACCGATGTCGACGGTCTCTACGCACGCTCCGGCGTCTTCGAGGACATCGCGCTCGGCATCGCCGCGCTGGTCAGCCGCAGCGGCGCAGCCGAGAAGCCGGAGGTGATGCGCTTCCCGCCGGGCATGACGCGCGGCACCTTGGAGCGCAGCGGCTATCTGCGCAGCTTCCCGCAGCTCGCCGGCACCATCCATGCCTTCGCCGGTGGCGATCCCGAGCATGCCGCGCTGCTCGCCGCGCTCGATCGCGGCGCGGACTGGACCCTCGGGCAGCAGGCCACCGGCATCGCCTTCACGCCGGCCGCCTGCTATCCGGCCTATCCCATCGTCGCCCAGCGCGGCCCCCTGCCGGCCGACGGCGCGCTGCTCGACGTGCAGTCCTGGTGCTTCCGCCACGAGCCCTCGCTCGATCCGGCGCGCCAGCAGCTCTTCCGCCAGCACGAGCACGTGCGAATCGGCTCGGCGGAGCAGGTGCTGGCTTTCCGAGAACTTTGGCTGCGACGCGGCCGGGCGATCATCGAGTCGCTGGGCGTGCCGTTCGACGTCGACGTTGCCAACGATCCGTTCTTCGGCCGCGCCGGGCGCATGCTGGCGGCCAACCAGCGCGACCAGGCGCTGAAATTCGAGCTGCTGATACCCATCACCAGCACCGAGAAGCCCACCGCCTGCTGCAGCTTCAACTACCACCAGGACCATCTCGGTCACGCCTTCGGGCTGCGCGCCGCCGACGGCGCCACCGCGCACACTGCCTGTGTCGGCTTCGGCCTGGAGCGCATCACGCTGGCGCTGCTGCGCTTTCACGGTTTCGATCCCAAGGCCTGGCCCGACGCCGTCCGTCGCGCGCTGTGGGGATGAGGCCATGGCGGCGCGGCTGCTTGAGCTGGATCCCGCAACCTATGCATCGCACAGCCTGCACGCGCCGGATCGCGACTGGGTCGAGACCAATTGCTACATCGACGTCTGGGTCGAGGCGCTGCACGCGCTGGGCCTGGAGCCGCTGGCGGCGCTGCCCTTCACGGTGGCGCAGGATTTCGAGGGCGACCACTTCACCTTCTTCAAGTTCCCGCCCGAGGATCTGCGCGCGCTGTTCGGGCTGGCGGTGCAGGAGCTGGCGGTCTTCGACAAGCTCGAAGGACACATCGAGGAGCAGCTCAAGCGCGGCCGCATGGTGCTGGTCGAGGTCGATGCCTTCCACCTGCCCGACACCAGGGGCACGTCCTATGGCCGCGCGCACGGCAAGACGACGGTCGCCGCGGTCGAGATCGACATCAAGGCGCGCCGCCTGGGCTACTTCCACAACACCGCGTTCCACCGCCTCGAGGGCGCCGATTTCGACGGCGTGTTCAACCACACGCCGGAGAAGCTCTTCCCCTATTGCGAGTTCGTGAAGCGCGAGAGCGCGCCGTTCACCGGCCGCGCCCTGGTCGACCGCTCGCTGGCGCTGCTGCGCAGCCATCTGCTGCGCCGGCCGGCCGATCCCATCGCCGCCTTCCGCGCCGATTTCCCCCGGCACATCGAGGCGCTGTCGAGCCGCTCGATGGACTACTTCCATCAATACGCCTTCAACGTGCCGCGCCAGCTCGGCGCAAACTTCGAGATGCTGGGCAGCTATCTGCGCTGGCTCATGGAGAACGGGCAGAAGGATCTCGCCGGCGCGATCTCCGCCTGCCAGACCGTATCGGCCGCCTGCAAGGCGCTGCAGTTCCAGTTGGCACGCGCGGTCAACCGCAAGAAGTTCGGCGACTACGACATCCTGCTCGACACGCTCGCCACGTCCTATCAGTTCGCCATCACGCCTCTGGTGTCGAAGTACGTGTAACTCGCTATTTGTAGCGTGTGGCGGGTTGACGCAGGCCAGCCGAATCGGCCTACAGATGCGATTTCACATCGACCGTCAGAAGTGGTTCACGGGCGTCGATTTTATCCTGAGAAATCAAAGACATTTACGAACGGGACTTAAAGTGCGGGTCGGTATGAGGAGACGCCGCGCAAGCCGCGCCGCTGCCGATCTTGCAGGTGGTGGCCGTCGGTGCGGGGCGCCGCGCCCCCGCCCGAACCCATCCCGATTCGCGTCGCTGAATCAGAGAGTTGTTGCGAACGCCGTGAACCCATCGCACTTCGCCGCAACTCGCAAGAGGAGGCGCAAAGCTGCTGATTCGGCAATTTGACTCACAATATGACTCCACGTACCTCTAGCTGAGCGTTCGCGTGAGCATCTGTGTCTAGGTGTTCGTGCGAGAGCTAATAAAACGTACGGCGATCCACGGGGGTGGAAGACCGGCGACATGAATGGTTTTAGGTATGGGGGAAGGCTAGTCGATGATGGTGGAGCGCGGTCGCGCGTGTTGGGCGCTGTGACCGACCGGATTCCCGGCCACGTCTGAACGGAAGAGGCGACAGCACGGGGCGACCCGTGGCGTGACGCGTTCGGCCTGACGGGATATCGACACCGTCTGAAGAGCCTTGGCCTCCGCGGAGTGCGGAATGCCGTGGTGGTGTGTGACGATCACAGCGGACGCTGGGTGAGCGCGGCGATGGCGCGCGTGCACTCCAACGCAGGCGAGCGCGTGCATGCGCTCGGCGAGGGCTGGTCCCTGGCGACGACGGCGCCGGATGCCATTGCCACGCCGACCTGCCTGGGCTCGATCACCGACTGGATCGAAGCGCCCGTGCCGGGCACCGCCGCGCAGGCGTTGCGCGATGCCGGCCGCTGGTCGCTCGACGCACCGACATCGCTGCACGATCGCGACATCTGGTACCGCCTGCGCTTCGCGGGCGACGGCCCGCGCACCCTGCGCCTGGGCGGGCTGGCCACCGTCGCCGAGATCTGGCTCAACGGCGAGCGTCTGCTGAGCAGCGAGAGCATGTTCGTCGAGCACGCGATCGACGTCAGCCTGCGCGGCGACAACGAGCTCTGCCTCGCCTTCCGCGCGCTGCATCCGCTGCTGGCGACGAAGAAAGGCCGCGGCCGCTGGCGCACGCGCCTGGCCGAGCCGGCCAACCTTCGCTTCGCCCGAACCACGCTGCTCGGCCACATGGCCGGCTGGTGCCCGCCGGTGCATGCCGTCGGCCCCTACCGGCCGATCGAGCTGGTCGAGCGCGCCTGTCCGCTGACGGTGCGCGCCGTCGATCTGCGCACGCGCGTCGAGGGACGCGACGGCATCGTCACGATGAGCGTCACCGCAGACTGGGCAGGCGGCAGCGCACCCGATGCGCTGATCGAGATCGGCGAGCAGCGCGCGACGCTGAGCTGGACCGACGGCGGGCTGCAGGGCGAGTTGCGCGTACCGGATGTTTCGGTGTGGTGGCCGCACACGCACGGCGTGCCTGCGCTGTACGACGCGCATCTGAAGATCGGCACCATCTCGCTGGACCTCGGCCATGTCGGCTTCCGCACGGTCGAGGTCGATCGCGGCGCCGACGGCAAGGGCTTCGCCCTGAAGAT
>CAYNOF010001116.1:0-5639 GCA_964398335.1 uncultured Rhizobiaceae bacterium | reverse complement strand
CATCAAGGAGATGGGCCCGCAGCTCGTCGCCTCGGTGCGCGAGCTCAATCTGACGCCGCTATAGCGCCGTCGCCGTGGCGCCCTCGACGCCCGCCGCGCACTTGGCTAAGCAGTCGGGGTGCGAGCGTCGCGGGTGACGTGCCATGAGCCGATCGGCTGCGGATGATCCTGTGCTGTCGAGAACGGCGTTCATCGTCGCGTGGACGTTGGCGTCTGTCGTGCCCTGGATCACGACGACGCTGCTGTGGCGCATCGACCTTGAATTCGGCCGTGACGCCGTTACGGACGAGGTCGAGGCGGCGCGCGTCTACGGCATCGTGGACATTGTGGCGTGGCACCTCGGCAACGCGCTCAACGTACTGATCGAGGCGCGGCTGTTGCGGCAGTTCCGCAATGACACACGATGGTGGTGGATCGTGGGGATCGCGGTGCCGCTTGGCATGGAGCCCTTTCATGCGTTGGTACCGGCTCCTGTCGCGGACGTGCCGATCATGGACGCGAGCATGGGCGTGCGGCTGGCCGGAGGTCTGCTTTGGGCCGTACTGACCTGGCGGCTGATCCGGCTCTGGGGATGGCGCGACCGGTACTGGCTCGGCTTCAACATCGCGGTCGCCCTGGCAATGCCGCTGGTCGACCACCTCGGCGAGCAGGCGGCGTTCTGGGCCAAGGTGCTTTTCTGGCAGGCCGGGATCAGTGACTACACGGCGCTGCAGGCCCTCGGTAAGCTGTCGAACGGCCTGCTCGGCGCCGTGATCGTGTCCGCGCCGACGGCCTGGCTGCTGTGGCAGCACGTCGTCGTGCACCGGCGCGACGTCGCGACGCCGGCCGTCGGTTGACGCTCCGGCGCGCGGCGCCTAGTTTGCCCGACCCGCGTGTGGCGGGCGAAATCGTGAAAGATCGGAGTGATGAGCAGCGAACGGGAGCTGGCCGGACAGGCGCGGGCGTGGCCTTTCGAGGAGGCGCGCAAGATCGTGGCGCGACTGGGTGGCCCTGAGCTGTCGAAAACCCCGGCCAAGGGCTACGTGCTGCTCGAGACCGGCTACGGCCCCTCGGGCCTGCCGCATATCGGCACCTTCGGCGAGGTGGCGCGCACCACCATGGTGCGCAACGCGTTCAAGCGGCTGTCGGACATCCCGACCCGGCTGTTCGCCTTCTCCGACGACATGGACGGCTTCCGCAAGGTGCCGGACAACGTGCCCAACCGCGAGATGCTGGCGGCCCATCTCGGCAAGCCGCTGACCGCGGTGCCCGATCCGTTCGGCACGCATGACAGCTTCGGCGCGCACAACAACGCGCGGCTGAAGGCGTTCCTCGATTCGTTCGGCTTCGAGTACGAGTTCCAGTCGGGCACCGAGTGGTACAGGTCGGGCCGCTTCGATCCGATGCTGCGCGCCATGCTGAACCACTACGAGGAGATCCAGGCGGTGATGCTGCCGACGCTCGGCGAGGAGCGGCAGCAGAGCTACTCGATCTTCCTGCCGATCTGCCGCAAGACCGGCCGCGTGCTGCAGGCGCCCGTCGTGAAGACCGATGCCGCCGCGGGAACCATCGTCTATCGCGACGAGGACGGCTCGCTGGTCGAGACGCCGGTGACCGGCGGCAACGTGAAGCTGCAGTGGAAGGCCGACTGGGCCGGCCGCTGGTTCGCGCTCGGCGTCGACTACGAGATGTACGGCAAGGACCTGATCCCGTCGGCCGAGCTCAGCGCGAAGATCGTGCGCATCCTCGGCGGCAATCCGCCGGAGGGCTTCAACTACGAGCTCTTCCTCGACCATGAGGGCAAGAAGATCTCGAAGTCCAAGGGCAACGGTCTGTCGGTCGAGGAGTGGCTGGCCTACGCGCCGCCGGAATCGCTGGCGCTCTACATGCACCAGCAGCCGCGACGGGCGAAGCGGCTGTACTTCGACGTCATCCCGCGCGCGGTCGACGAGTATTTGTCGCTGGTCGAGAAGCTGCCGACGGAGGATCCGGCCAAGGCGATGGAGAATCCCGCCTGGCACATCCACGACGGCAAGGCGCCCGACAACCGCGCCGGCGGCGTCAGCTTCGCCATGCTGCTGAACCTCGCCGGTGTCGCCAACACCGACGACAAGGACGTGCTCTGGCAATATCTGCGGCGATACGTGCCCGGTGCGACGCCGGAGAATGCGCCGTATCTCGACACCCTGCTGTCGCGCGCGGCGCGCTACTACGTCGACTTCGTGAAGGCGAACAAGAAATTCCGCCTGCCCAACGAGCTGGAGCGCGCGGCGCTGGCCGATCTGCGCGACACGCTGACGCGCATGCCGGACGACGCCAGCGCCGAGGACATCCAGAACGAGGTCTACGAGGCGGGCAAGCGCCACTTCCCGAAGGAGAAGCTGCGCGACTGGTTCGGCACGCTCTACCAGGTGCTGCTGGGCAGCGAGCAGGGCCCGCGCATGGGCGCCTTCATCAAGCTCTACGGCCGCGACAACGTCGTGCGCCTGATCGAACGCGCGCTGGCCGGCGAGGATCTCGGCCAGGCGGCGTAGAGGCACCGTCGTCCTGGCGGCGCGAAGGACCCGGCGGTTTGCGATCGGACGCCGTCGACGCGTTGGCTCGCGCCACCGCGCGATCCCTCGCTTCGCTCAGGATGACGATCATGGATGACCGACCTGCTGGGCGGCGAGCGCACGAAGTGCGAGGTCTCGCGCTTCCCGACCGTCGGCAAGCGGGCGGTGTTCGATGGCCAGGTCGCGACCTTCTACGACGAGGCCACGGCCAGGCCCCTGCCGATCGGCGCATGGCGGCCAGCCGACAAGGATTGATGTGCCGGCCCGGCGCGCCGGCTAGACTTGTCACAACAAGCATCGACCGGGAGGACCAGGCATGGCGCGCACTCTCGACATCGAGCCGCTCGACGGCGTCACCTTCGGCGCCGTCGTGCGCTGCGGCCGGGTCACGGATCTCGACGAGCCGGCTTTCCAGGCGCTCTACGAGGCGTGGCTGCAATACGCGCTGCTGATCTTCCCCGACCAGTTCCTCAAGCGCGACGAGCAGATCGCCTTCGCCAGGCGCTTCGGGCCGCTGGAGTTCGAGATGGCGGCGATCAGCAACGTGAAGTCCGACGGCAGCCTGCGGCTGGAGAAGGACAACGACGACGTCATGAAGGTGCTGAAGGGCAACATGGGCTGGCATTGCGACAGCACCTACATGCCCGTGCAGGCCAAGGGCGCCGTGTTCAGCGCCGAGGAGGTGCCGACGATCGGCGGCCACACCGGCTTCGCCGATCTGCGCGCCGGCTACGACACGCTCGACGCGGCGACCAGGGAACGGATCGAGGGCCTCTCGGCCTATCACTCGCTGCACTACAGCCAGGGCAGGCTGGGTCACGACTCCGGGAAGCAGGACGGCGAGTACAGCGGCTACGGCTTCCACAACGGGCCGGTGCCGCGCCGCGCGCTGGTCAAGGTGCACCCCGAGACCGGCCGCAAGTCGCTGCTGATCGGCCGCCACGCGCACAACATTCCCGGCCTGGAGAAGGACGAGTCGGAGCGTCTCCTGCAGGCGCTCGTCGATCACGTCTGCCGCGCGCCGCGCATCTATCACCACGACTGGAAGCCGGGCGACGCGGTGGTCTGGGACAATCGCTGCCTGATGCACCGGGCCACGCCGTGGGACATGACCCAGCGCCGCATCATGTGGCACAGCCGCATCGCCGGCGACCCGGCGAGCGAGGCGGCGCTGGCTTAGCCGGGACCGCCGGCGTCCCGCCGGCTCGTGGAAGAGGCCGGCGGTCCGAGGCAGACGACGCTGCCGCTCAGCCCCAGTTGCTGGACCGGAAGTCGACGACGAACGAGCCCGACGGGCGCCATTTGTAGTCGCGGCGCTTGGCGGTGAATGTCGCGTTCTGGTGGATGACGTTGTAGCAGGGGTCCTCGCGCTCCAGCAGGCTCAGCACGCGGCGGAAATCCGCACGCCGCGACTCGAGGTCCGAATTGGTCTGGATCGCGGCCATCAGCTTGGCGGCCTCCTCGTTCTCCCACTGGCCGGCTTCCCAGGTCTGGCCGCCCGGGCCGTAGGCGGCGAGCGAGGCCACCGGGTCGTTGAACCACGAGGAGTTGGAGTTCTCGCACAGGCCGCGGCCGGGGAACTTGCCGAGGATCTGGCCCCAGTTCTCCTTCATCTCGATGACGACGTTGAGGCCGACGGCACGCCAGTTCTCGACCATGATCTGCGCCGTCTGCAGCTGGTTGGTGTAGTAGTTGTTGAGCATCTGGTAGGGGATCGGCTCGCCGTTGTAGCCGGCCTCCTTCAGCAAACGCTTCGCCTCGGCCGGGTCGTAGGCCGGCGGTGTCCAGTCGGCCAGCAGCATGGGTCCGAAGAAGTCCCACTGCAGGCCCTTGGGCACCTTGGTGCGGCCCTCCCACAGCGCATCGACGATCGCCTGCCGATCGACCGCATGGGTCAGCGCGCGGCGGATCCTGGGATCCTTCAGGGTCGGATGATGCTTGTCGAAGATGGTCAGCCGGATGTTCATGATCGGGCCGCCGACGACATGGTGGCGCGGCCCCGATTCGATGTCGCGGATCTGGTCCGGCGGGATGTCGCAGGCGAAGTCGAAATCGCCGGCGCGCAGGCCGTTGACCCGGGCCGAGACCTCGGGAACCTCGATGAAGCGGATGCGCCTGATCGGCGGCCGGCCGCCCCAGTAGTCGTCGAAGGCCTCGACCACGAGCTCGGCGTCGGGCCGGAACGAGGCGATGCGATAGGGACCGGTGCCGATCGGCTTGCGCGCCCAGTCCAGCCAGGTCGGCGCCTCGGCGAAGGCGCGCTGCGAGAAGATCGCGCCGCTGTTGCGCGTCAATCGGCCTTCGATGGTCGGGTCCGGGGTGCGGTTGACGAAGCGCACCGTGTGCTTGCCGACGATCTCCATGCGCTCGAAGCCGGGATAGGCGGCCAGCGCGATGCGCGGCGCTTCGGGCGGCGGCGTCTTGGTGCCGGCGCCCGGTGCCGTCGACACCCACATGCCGCGCGTGTCGACGCCGCTGCCGGTCCACATGCGCTCGGGCCCGAAGCTGAACGCCACGTCCTCGGCGGTCATGACCTCGCCGTTGTGGAAGCGCACGCCCTCGCGCAGCGTCAGCTCCAGCGTGCGCGCATCGATGCGGCGCCAGCTCTGCGCCAGCCCGGGGCGCAGCGAGAGGTCGCCCGTCCAGTCGTGGTCGGTGAGCGTCTCGGCGAAGGTGTAGAAGACGCGCTGTCCGACGTTGGATTGCTCGCGCATCGGCTCCAGCGTGTTGGAGGTCGACACCTTCTGCACGGCGATGGTCAGCGAGGGACGCTGGTCGGCCTGGGCAATGGCGAAGCGCGGCAGCGCGAAGCTGCCGGCTGCAGCACCGAGAACACGACGACGGCGGAGGAGCATGGCGTCCCTTTCAACTCAACGGGACGCCGAAAGTAGGGGCCACTCCGTGGCGTTCAGGAGTCGGTTCCATTGCAGTTCATTGATGCGATGCGCCCTGGGACCGCCAGCTCATGAAGATGCCAAGCGTCTTTGGGAGCGCCGGCGTCCCGCCGGCAGGCGGCGCGGCGGGGCGCCATCCTGAGCCCGCGGGACGCCGGCGCGCCCAAAGGCGAAAGCATTCCGCCTTTCCACTCCCCGCGCGAAGCCGCGT
>CAYNOF010001115.1:0-1981 GCA_964398335.1 uncultured Rhizobiaceae bacterium | reverse complement strand
AGCGGCGAGCCGCGGTAGCCCGAGATGAAGCCGCCGGTGTTGAGCCCGGCCGCCTGGTCGCGCTGGCGCTGCATCATCGGCAGGCGCACCAGCGCCTGGATGCCGGTGAGGTACACGCGGCCGCGCTCGCGGATGTAGCGGTCTTCCAGCGTGTAGTTGTCGAGCGTCAGATCGGCGAGCTTCGCTGGCGCGTTCATGCTGGCTTTCCTTACGCATGTTCGGTTTTCTGAACGGCAGTTTATAGGAACCAGAACGCGCCGCCATAGCCCCGTCGCGGGTAGTGTTGCCGGTGGCCGGGCTATTTTCGAGTTCGGACCGCGCGTCCCATTCCTGGCGGACCACAACCTGGTGCAATGAGATGTTCGACAGCTTCCGAATTACATATGACGTGGATCAGGTTCGGTGCGATCTGCCTATCGATGATGTTGAGACATTTGTCGAGTGTGTCCTGGTAGGTACGGTGACGATCTTTTCTGGTAGCAGCTCGTCAGAAATATCGCCATGCGGCGTGCTTCGCGTCGCTCGATCCCTTGTTCGGCTTTGCACCTTCCCGGTGATGTATGGCGTCGAGGCCTCGGAATGTGTCTTAGACATGGGTGTGGACTTCCGCTCGACATTTGAGAACGGGATTCTCGTTCTCGAAGTGATCGATTTGCCTATCAAACAAAACAGTCTGGTCATTCGGGTTCCGCCGGCAGAGGCGCAAAGAATTGTCGGGTCATTCCATCGAGATGTATTATTTGACCTCTTCGGTCGGTGCCCAAAATCGCTGGACGAAAGGCTTTTGCTGCGCATTCCCGATGCTTTTGCGCTGGCAGGACTCATGCGCATGGCAAAGATCGGCTCGGGCTCGGCTTGATTGGCAGGACGGGAGTGATCCTCGTCCGCGCGGCCTCATTCCGATCGTGGATTGTCGGAAGGCTGTGGCGCACCGTGGCGCACCGCGTGAACGCTGGTTTCAGCGTCCATCACTTCGTAGAAGGTGAGGTTTGGATACGGCGTACGCGCTGCCTTCCCCCTCCCGAGGGAAGCTACGGGGCCGACACGCCTAGAGGCGGAAATAGGGGCTTCCTCGTGTTGCGCGTAGACTGGCAGAAGCGACTTCAAGAGCTGCGATGTCCGACAAACCCCTCTCGCCTCGTCACCTGCGCTCGGGCCGATATCCGCGCCGACTGTTCGGCACGGCACGCGCAGTCCTGCGCGCCGCGACTGCTCACTCGGCTGACCATCGAGGCGAACTGCCGTCATTCGAGATCCGGCCGACCGACACGCAGACGACCAAATCCCGCGATGCATCGCGAACCATAGAAGCGGGCCATCGGGCCGCGCGGCCAGCCGAACTGCTTGAGAAGGCCGGCGAGACCTCGATGTCCGCCGACATGCCGGCGACCAAGTTCTGCGAACCATGGCAAGCCATGGAATCGGGCAGCGGGACCGCGATCTCTGCCGATATGGCCGCGACCAGGTTTCGCGACCCGTCGCAAACCATAGAGTCGGTTGACGGACCCGCGATGTCCGCCGAACTGCCCGCGATGAAGTCCCGCGGCCCACAGCAAACCATAGAATCGGGCGACAGCGCCGCAGCGTCAGCCGAAGGCCTTCAGCAGGCCGGCGAGCAGGTCCTCGACGATGGCGTCGATCACGCGCTCGCCCTTGTAGGCGGTGGCGCGGCTGGCGTCGCCGGTTGCGCCGGTGGGGGCGAACTCGTCGCCATCGCAGACCATAGACTCCGGCGACAGGCGCACCGGCCGGGCGAAGCCGGCGGGCAGGGCACCGCCTTCCATGCCGCGCTCGGCGTTGGCGGCGGCGTCGGGCAGCTTGTCCATGCGCACATTGCGCCCGTCGATCGCCAGCATGACGGAGGTTTCGCGCTCGTCGGCGTGGCCGCCCTCGCGCACCTCGATCCATTTGTCCGCATCGCGGCCGAGGAAGCGCAAATGGGCGGCCACCACCCGTACGCCGGTGGCGCCGTGGATCTCGC
>CAYNOF010001114.1:0-1336 GCA_964398335.1 uncultured Rhizobiaceae bacterium | reverse complement strand
CTCGCCGCGCTCTATCGCGAGATGCAGGCGCACTACGAAAGCAGCGATCCGCCGGGCGGCGCGGATGCATCGGCCGCCTATGCCGTGAGCGCCGGTGAACGCCGGCCTTTCACTCTGGTCGCCGAGCAGGATGGCCGCCTGCTGGGTTTCGCCAACCTCACGCCGGTGTTCTACGGCACCGCCTATCGATGGCTGCTGTTCCTCAAGGACGTCTTCGTCGGCGAGGCCGGCCGCGGCACCGGGGCCGGCACGGCGTTGCTGCGCGCGATGGCGAAGGTGGCGCGCGACGAAGGCTATTGCCGCATCGACTGGACGACCGATCCGGGCAATGTCGCCGCCCGGCGGCTTTACGATCGCCTGGGCGTGCCTCGCCAGGAGAAGGTGTTCTACCGGCTTGCCGGCGCCGATCTTCTGCGCTTGGCTGCGGATGCCTGAAGAGTGATGGGAGGAATCATAAACATGTGTCGCCTTTTCCTGGTCGTGCTCGCCAGCCTGTTCGCGCTTGTCGGCGTCGCACACGGCCAGGCTTTCCCGACCAAGCAGATCACGCTGGTCGTGCCCTTCTCCGCCGGCGGTCCGACCGACACGCTGGCGCGCATCCTGGCCGAGCGCATGAGCCGCACGCTGGGCCAGACCGTCGTGGTCGACAACACCACCGGCGCGGCGGGCACCGTGGGCGTGGGCCGCGTCGCGCGCGCGGCGCCCGACGGCTACACCATCGGCATCGGCCACTGGAGCACGCATGTCGTGAACCCGGCCGTCTACCAGCTGAACTACGACGTGCTGAAGGATTTCGAGCCGCTGGCCTATATCGCCACCAATCCGCAGATCGCCGTCGTGCGCAACGGCCTGCCGGTGAGCAGCCTGAAGGAGCTGGCGGCCTACGTGAAGGCCAACCCCGACAAGCTCACCGCGGGCACCGCCGGCGTCGGCGCCGCCTCGCACGTCGCGGGCATCTATTTCGAGCAGAAGAGCGGCGGCAAGCTGCGCTTCATTCCCTATCGCGGTGCGGCGCCGGCGATGCAGGACCTCGTCGCCGGCCAGATCGACCTGATGTTCGACCAGGCCGCCAACTCGATCCCGCAGATCAAGGGCGGCAAGATCAAGGGCCTCGCCGTGACCGCCAAGACCCGGCTGGCGGCGATGCCCGACATCCCCACCGTCGACGAAGCCGGCGTGCCCGGCCTGTACATCGCCATCTGGCACGGCCTGTGGGCGCCCAAGGGCACGCCCAAGGAGGTCACCGCCAGGCTCACGGCGGCGATCATGGAGGCGCTCACCGATCCGCAGGTGCGCGAACGCTTCACGTCGCTGGGCCAGGACATCCCGCCGCCGG
>CAYNOF010001113.1:0-5335 GCA_964398335.1 uncultured Rhizobiaceae bacterium | reverse complement strand
CGCGCCAAGGCCGCCGCCGACGAAGCCAGGCGGCGCGCCGCGGCCGAGGAAGAACGCCGCCGCCGCGAGGAGGCCGCGCGCACGCCGCCGCCGACGCTGCATGCCGGCGACGGACGCTGGACGGCGACGGCCTCGATCCAGACCCATGCGCGCAGCCGCGTCTGCACCGACTCGTTCACCATATCGGGGGTGGCGAGCAACGGCGTGCTGCAGGCGAGCACGACCTACGGCGGGCCGATGGTGATCCGCATCGGCGACGACGGCCTGAAGGCGGTCAGCATCGCCTATGACGGCCGCCCGGTGCGCACCTACTGGGGCAATATGCGCAGCACGCTGGTGGAATTCCTCGACGGCTGCATCTATCGGATCACCTGGAACAAGCAGTGACGGCGCGGGTTGACAGGGGCGCGGCGCGCGGCCAAGTGTGCGGATAGAGGTCCGACGGAAGAATGGCTGACAAGCTGCAATACGACGCGCTGGTCGACGACGCGCTGCGATCGGTGGTCCGCCGCGTGCTGACGATGATCGCCGCCGACGGGTTGCCCGGCGCGCACCATTTCTACATCAGCTTCCGCACCACGGCGCCCGGCGTGGAGATGCCGGAGTATCTGCACGAGAAGTATCCCGACGAGATGACCATCGTGCTGCAGCACCAGTACTGGGATCTCCAGGTCGGCGACGAGTCGTTCGAGGTCACGGTGAGCTTCAACAAGCGCAACGAGCGGCTGAAGGTGCCGTTCGCCGCCATGCGCGCTTTCGTCGATCCCTCGGTGCGCTTCGGCCTGCAGTTCGAGAGCCGCGACCAGCCCGCCGGCCAGTTGCCGGCGCCGGAGAAGCTGCCGGCGCTGGTCGGACCGCCCGGCGACGAGACGGCCGCGCCCGAGGGCACCGCGGCGGCGTCCGACAAGGACTCGCTGCATGTCACGGCCCAGGACATGAAGGACGAGAAGCCCAAGGACGCCGACACCAAGGTCGTGGCGCTGGACGCCTTCCGCAAGAAGTAGGATCAGCCGCGCCGGATCGGCGCCGGCGCCATCGCAACCACCTCGTAGGGAATCCGCTCCGCCTCGCAGCGCTCGACGATGCGGCGCACGACGGCGATGTGCGCCGACAGGAACGGCATGCCGGCGCGCCGCGCATCGGCGTCGTCGCGCGCCAGCCGCACGCTCACCGGATCGAGCTGCCGGCCGGTCTCCGCGGCATTGGTCCGCAGACGGTAGATCAGCCGCATCGCCTGCTCGGCGGCGCGGTCCTGCGCCTTGCACAGGTTGAACAGCCGCAGCCAGTGCTGCGGCGAGGGCAGGAAGGCATCGCCGTCGGGCCCGGGCTCGCCGCCCAGCCAGCGCCGTACCGTGCGCTCCTGCGCCCCGACGATTCGCGCGACCTCGCTCTGGCTCAGTCCGATCCGCGACAGCATCACCCTGACATTCTCTGGCGTGAGATCGGACACTTTCGTCTCCATCGGAGTTCGGTCGGCATGCGCCCACCGTGCAATCATTCTAGCATGACGGCGGATCGGGGGAGAGGAGAAGCGATGCAGGGCTATCTGATTGTCTTCATCGGCGGTGGTATCGGCGCCGCGCTGCGCCACGGCGTCAACGTGCTCAGCCTGCGCCTGTTCGGCCTCGCCTTCCCATGGGGCACCATGATCATCAACATCGTGGGCTCGCTGGTGATGGGCCTGGTGGCGGCGTGGTTCGCGCTGCGCGGCGAGACCAGCGGGCCGTGGCGGCTGTTCGTCGCCACCGGCATCCTCGGCGGCTTCACGACCTTTTCCGCCTTCTCGCTCGATGCCGGCCTGCTGGTCGAGCGTCAGCAGCTCGCCGGGGCCGCCTTCTATGTCGGGCTGTCGGTGCTGGGATCGATCGCCGGCCTGTTCCTCGGCCTGTGGGCCATGCGCACGGCGCTGTGAGGGGGCGATTGGGGGTGTGAGGCGGGTCGACCGGCTGCGCTCTGGCTGCCTGCCCCCTCATCACCCCCAATGCTTGTCGGCGGTGCAGTGCCACGTTACCCCGCGTGGTCCCGCCTCCGCCCTACCCGACCGGCGGCCACCCCGATATCTCATGGCAGCCGATCAATGTTCGCGGCAAAGCAGCTTGAAGTAATGATCAAGCACACATTGGCCATTTACATTGGGCCTCTTGGTACGCTTTTTCAAATACACTGGATTTGTTCAGTGGTTATCGAAAATGCACACAGCCAGGCTGCTGAATGGACCTCGCCGGCAACGCCCGGCGCCCGGCGAACCAGCCGGCGGGCGACGGCCGCCGGCTCGATTCCCAGACGGAACAATCGGATACGCCGGACCGGCCGCCCGCCGGTCGTGTCGCCTGGACGCCCGCCCTCTGTGGTCAGACCGCCACTTGGGTCTGGACGCCTGACCTGGTCGGCGATCCTGACCGACGCGTCACAAGTGTGTGAGACCGTACAATTGCGTCGGCGGCCCGGGCCGTGTAGGCAACGGCCACCCCGGAGGGCTCGATGGTCGACTTTACGTATCAGGACATGTTTCCGCTCGGCGAGGACGCCACGCCGTACCGCAAGCTGACGACGGATTTCGTCGGCACGACCAGGCTCAACGGCGCCGATGTGCTGACCGTCGATCCCGAGGCGATCACCGCCCTGACCGCCGCCGCCTTCCACGACATCTCGCACCTGCTGCGCCCCGGCCATCTCAAGCAGCTGTCCTCGATCCTCGACGACGCCGAGGCCACGACCAACGACAAGTACGTGGCGCTGGAACTGCTGAAGAACGCCAACATCTCGGCCGGCGGCGTGCTGCCGATGTGCCAGGACACCGGCACCGCGATCATCATGGGCAAGAAAGGCCAGCGCGTCTGGACCGGCGGCGGCGACGAGGCGGCGATCGCCAGGGGCGTGTTCAAGACCTACACCGAGACCAACCTGCGCTATTCGCAGGTGGCGCCGCTCACCATGTTCAAGGAGGCGCAGACCGGCACCAACCTGCCGGCGCAGATCGAGATCTACGCCACCGACGGCGACGCCTACAAATTCCTGTTCATCGCCAAGGGCGGCGGCTCGGCCAACAAGAGCTACCTCTACCAGCAGACGCCGGCGGTCCAGAACGAGGCCTCGCTGCTGAAGTTCCTCGACACCCAGATCCGCACGCTCGGCACCGCGGCCTGCCCGCCCTACCACCTCGCCATCGTCATCGGCGGCACCTCGGCCGAGCTGAACCTGAAGACGGTGAAGCTCGCCTCGACGCGCTACCTCGACAACCTGCCGAGCGAGGGCAACAAGCACGGCGTCGCCATCCGCGACCGCGAGATGGAGCAGAAGGTGCTCGATCTGACACGCAAGATGGGCATCGGCGCGCAGTTCGGCGGCAAGTATTTCTGCCACGACGTGCGCGTCATTCGCCTCGCGCGGCACGGCGCCTCGGTGCCGATCGGCATGGGCGTCTCCTGCTCCGCCGACCGCCAGGCCATGGGCAAGATCACCAAGGACGGCGTCTACCTCGAGCAGCTCGAGACCAACCCGGCGCAGTATCTGCCCGAGGTCGAGCCGACGCAGCTCTCGGGCGATGTCGTGCCCGTCGACCTCAACAAGGGCATGGCGCATACGCTGGCGACCTTGACGAAGCATCCGGTGAAGACCCGCGTCAGCCTCACCGGCACGCTGATCGTCGCGCGCGACTCCGCGCATGCGAAGCTCAAGGAGCGGCTCGATCGCGGCGAGGGCCTGCCGCAATACTTCAAGGACTTCCCGGTCTACTACGCCGGCCCCGCGAAGACGCCGACCGGCATGGCCTCGGGCTCGTTCGGTCCGACCACGGCAGGCCGCATGGATTCCTACGTCGACCTGTTCCAGGCGGCCGGCGGCTCGATGGTGATGCTGGCCAAGGGCAACCGCAGCCAGCAGGTCGTCGACGCCTGCAAGAAGCACAGGGGCTTCTATCTCGGCTCGATCGGCGGCCCGGCGGCGATCCTGGCCAAGAACAACATCCGCAAGGTCGAGGTGCTGGAATATCCCGAGCTCGGCATGGAGGCGATCTGGCGCATCGAGGTCGAGAGCTTCCCGGCCTTCATCGTCACCGACGACAAGGGCAACGACTTCTTCAGCGAGCTGAAGATCTAGCGTCGCACCGGCGCGCCGGACCGGCTAGCCTCTGCGGTAATTTCTGCCGGGGGAAACGCTGGGACATGCTCGCCGACCGCTACGGACTGCCGATCAGCACCGACTCCACCGCAGCGCGCGACGCCTATATCGCCGGCGTCGATTGCGTGCTGTCGGCGGCGCATGGCGCGGAGGCGCATCTGTCGCGCGCGCTGATGGCGCAGCCCGATCTCGCCGTCGCGCACGCCGCGCTGGCGCGCGCGCACTTCCTGATGGCCAATGTCGGCGAAGCCCGCGCGTCGGTCGCCAGGGCGCGCGAGCACGCCGCCAAGGCCACGCCGCGCGAGCAGGCGCATGTCGATGCGCTGTGCCTGGCGATCGAGGGCAAGCCGGTCGAGGCGCTGGCGGCGACGCGTGCGCATCTCGCCTCGCATCCCCGCGATGCCCTGGTCGCGGCGCCGGCTACCGGCGTGTTCGGCCTGATCGGCTTCTCCGGGAGGCGCGACCGCGAGCCCGAGCAGGTCGAGTTCCTCGAGATCCTGCGCCGCCATCTGGAGGACGACTGGTGGTACCAGTCCGTTCTCGCCTTCGCGCTGGAGGAAGTCGGCCGCCTCGACGAGGCGCGCGAGCTGATCGAGCGCAGCATGGCCACCAATCCGAGGAACGCCCATGGCGCCCACATCAAGGCGCACGTGTTCTACGAGATGGGCGAGGATCGTGCGGCGCTCGACTATCTCGAATCCTGGCTGCCGACCTATCCGCGCGAAGGGCTGATGCACTGCCACATCTCCTGGCACGTCGCGATGTTCGCGCTGACCCTCGGGCAGACCGAGCGCGCCTGGCAGGTCTACGAGACGGCCGTGCGGCCCGGCGGCGCCTGGGGCCCGGCACTCAACGTCGCCACCGACGCGCCGGCTTTGCTGTGGCGCGCCGAACTCGCCGGCCTCCCGCGACGCGAGGGCGAGTGGCAAGCGCTGCGCGACTACGCGCTCAAGTCCTTCCCCAGGGCCGGCGTCGCCTTCATCGACGTGCACCGCGCATTGGCCTGCGTCGCGGCCGGCGACGCCGACGGTGTCGCCGCCATCGCCGCCGACCTGAAGCAGCGCGTCGACTCGGGGCGCTCGGTCACCGGCGATGTCGTGCCGCGGCTGGCCGCCGGGCTCGAGGCCTATGGCCGCGGCGACTGGAAGGGCGCGATCGCGACACTGGAGCCGGTGCTGGTCGAGACCGTGCGCATCGGCGGCAGCCGCGCCCAGCG
>CAYNOF010001112.1:0-5808 GCA_964398335.1 uncultured Rhizobiaceae bacterium | reverse complement strand
AGCGGCGTGCCGCCGCGCGCGATGGTGCCCTGGATGCGGCCGACCAGCTCGCCGCGCTGACCGGCGCCGAAGAAGCCGTGATCCTGGATCGAGCGGCAATCGTCGAACACCATGTAGCCGACATCGACGTCGCCCGGCAGGCGCGGGATGATGCGCGACGCCGCCTGCTTGGCGTCGTCGATGCGCTTCTGGCCCGGGCCGCGCGTCATGGCGCGGAACTCCATGATGGCGCTGCGATCGCCCATGCGGGCGCGCCGCAGCAGGTCTTCTTCCTGCGCCGTGGTGAAGCCGCTGGGCAGGTTCATGCTGTCGGAGCCGTCGAGCACGACCATCACCTCGGTGCGCGGCCTGCCGGCAGCGGGCGGCGGCGGGCAGTCGGCGGGCTTGGGCGCGGGCGGTGCCGGCGGCTTGGCCACGATGGCTCTCACCGGCGGTGCCGCCGAGGCGATCGCCGCGGGTGGCGGCGTCGGCAGGCTGGAGACGGCGGGCGGCTTGACCTCGGGCGGCGGCGGCGCTGGCGGTGGGGGCGGCGGCGGGCAGAGCTCGACCTGACGGCGCACGCTTTCGCGCAGCGAGGCGAGCTCGACGTCGAGATTGCGCTCGCGCGTCTGCAGCTCGAGCAGCTCCTCGGTCAGCTTCACGGTTTCATCGCGAGCCGCCGGTACCAAAGCGCGTGTCAGGTGCTGCGGTGGCGCGTCGCGAAAGATGCTGACCGCCGGATCGACCGGCGTGAAGCTGCGCAGCAGCCACGACGTGATCAGCACCAGCAGGATGCTCAGCAGGCCGACGAGCAGCGCGCGTCCCCAGGGGAAGGCGGCGCTGGCCGGCAGGACGGCGGCGCCGGCCACGGCCATGCGCGGCGGCAAGCCCGCCGGCGCCATCGCTGCCGTCGGCAACACCGCCGAGGCGGGTGCGGGGGCCGGCAGCATCGGCGGCGGCAGCACCGCGCCGGCGGCCTCCGGCTCGTAGCCCCAGCAGATGATCACCGGCTGGTCGCCGACCAGGAAGACGTAGTCGTTGGATGGCCGTCGCACCGCGAGGTGCAGCGCCTTGCCCAGCAGGCGCACGTCCTGGGTGTCGCCGGCCTCGAAGCGCTGGGCCAGGACCTCGATGTCGCTGCGCAGGCGCTCGACCTCGTCGAGCACGCTCTGCTGGCGTTCGAACGGCAGCGCGGCGAGCGCCATGGCATCGCCGCCGGCGTCGGAATACCAATCGATGGCGCGGCCGAGATCGTGCGCCACCGGCTCGGCCAGCAGCGCGGCGTGGCGCGGTCCCAAGCGACGGCGGATGGCGCCGCGGATCTGCTCCTGGGCGTGGTGCAACGGCTCGCCACGCACGCCCAACGGCCGCACTCCCGTGAGCGTCGTCCTGACCAGCGTGCTGTGGCTCACCGCGAAAATTCCCGTTGCCTCGCCGGCGGCATGGTTCCTCCGCCATATCCCGGCCTGGGGGTCGAAACTGGCTGTGGAATCAGGCGAAATGGCGGCGTCGTTGGCCTTCCTGTCGACATCAGCGCCCCGACATCGGCGGTTACGCGCCGAGCCAGCGCAGCAGCGCCGCGTTGACCGCCGCAGGCTGCTCCATGGTCGACAGATGCCCGCATTCCTCGACGATCTCGAGCCCGGCGCCGGGGATCGCCGCGGCGATCTCCTGCGACATCGCAAGCGGCGTGGCGGCATCCTCGCGACCGCACAGCACCAAAGTCGGGCAGGCGATGGCGCTGAGCGAAGGCCGGCTGTCGACGCGCTGCAGCAATGCGCGCTCCTGGCGCAGATAGGTTGCCGCACCCACCCGCCGGACCATCTTCAGCACCCGGTCGACCAGCGCCGCGTCGCCCAGCCGGGTCAGCGGGATGAAGCGCGACAGCTGCAGGCCGATCATCACGTCGACATGGCCATTGGCCACCAGCTGCATGCGCCCTTCGCGCACCTTGCGCTCGTCGGCGAGGATGTTGCGCGCGTTGGTGTCGAGCAGCGCCAGCCGGCTCACGCGGCCGGGCTGCTGGCGCATGATCTCGAAGGCGATGATGCCGCCCATCGACAGGCCGCACAGCGCGAAGCGCGGCGGCGCGGCATCGAGGATGGCGCGGGCGATGGCCGGCAGCGTGTCGTGCCTGGTCTGCTCCGTGGTGATGCTGACATCGGCATGCGCAGCCAGCGCCGGGACCTGATCGCGATACAGGTCCGCGTCGCACAACACGCCCGGCACCAGGATGAGTGGCTCTCTTGCCACCGATTGTCTCCCCCCAACGCCCGCACAGCTTCACCCGTCCATGCGGCACAGACAAGATGTATGGACGCATCACTCGCGCACCGGCGTCAGGTAGTAGGGGTTCCTGTTCTGCGCGGCGAACAGGTACCAGGCGGTCGCGCCGACATGCGGGCTGTCTGCGAACAGCCACGGCTTGATTTCACCGGTCGAGGGCCATGTCTTGCGGAAGCCGGTCGTCAGCCCGCACTTCGATGCCGCAGGCAATGCGCCGGCGGCGCGGCCGGTCGTCAGTTGGGCCTGGCGCAGACGGTGCAGGATGGGATCGGCCTCGCTTGAGCGGCCGAGCGCGGTGGCCATCTGCGCGGTCCCCTCCCACCATGCGCCGTCGCCGTCGAGACAGTTGAAGTCGAAGGCATCGGGCGGATTTCCGGCGCGACACTGCGCCTTCGCCCAGTCCAGCGCCGGCGCGAATGCGGCAGGCGTTGGCATGGCAAGCACCGCCCATGCCTGGACATCCACGGGGATCGGCGATCGATTGATCGCGGCGCTGCCGGGCTGACTACCGGTCCAGAGATGCCAGGGGCCCGACGTGGTGCTGCGCATGCGTTCGACGAACGCACGGGCATGCTCCGCCTGGCTCAGCCAGTAGTCGCGCTCGCTGGTGGAGCGGCCGGCGAGTGCGGCAGCGAGATGACGAAACAGCACGTAGGCGTCGATGTTGTGCTCGGTGCTGCGCCAGTCGAGCTTGGTCTGACCCGCCGGGTCGCCTTGCGCGCGCTCATGGCCGTCATATCCGCCGCTGAAGCCGCCCAGTCCATCGTCGACGCGCGCATGGGCAACGATCCATTGCGCGAGCCTGATGGCGGCGGCGAGGTATCGTCCGTCACCCCGGTCGCCGAAACGCCGATGCGCCTGCAGCAGCGCGATGGCCGCCCAGCTCAGGTTGCCGGTGTCGCTTCCCGCCGCCATCTCGTCCTCGATGAACCGCTGGCGATCGGCGGACGGCTCTCCCGGCAGGCGCGTGCAGCCGCAGGCCGGATCGATGAGCTCGCCGCTGGCATAGGCGTTGCGCAGCCGGCCGTCCTTGAATGTACGATCCTTGTCCTGGGCGATCACCATCGCGCGGGCGATCAACTCGGCGCGATGGAGATCGTCGCTGTTGCCGCGTGCGAGGAAGGCGAGCAGGACCAGCGCCTGGTCATACAGATGGGCGATGTTTCGCGGCGCGCCCAGCCGACAGCCGTCGGCGACGTGGCTCTGCACGAAGCGCGGCTGATGGAGCAGGGAGATGTCGGCGGAAAGATCGCTGATATCGATCGCGGCGGGACGGGGATTGGCCGTGAAGTTCACGGTTACCGACAGGATGCCGAGGATCGAGGACAGGTCGGGCCGCGGCGTCGTCGGGCCCTGCGGCGGCGCCGTGGCGAGCGCGATCGCGAACTGCTGCCATTGCTCGTTCAGCGTCACCCTGCGATCGATCGGCGCGATCGAGTCGTGGAAGGCCCCCGAGCGGGTGGCGCCGACGCGAAGCTCGACAACCATCGTCTGGTCGGCTCGCGCCCAGAAGGTGATCCTTGTCGCCCCCGTCAGGTCGCGACCGCGTTTCTCGCCCCAGTTATGGTCGGGATACTGGAAGACGACGCCGGCCCAGCCGAGCGTGCCGTTGCCGGGGCGCAGCCTGATACGCACACCTTCGCTGCCGGTTGCCGGATTGGGGGTATCGGCGGCTTCGATCTCGATCGCAGCGAGATCGCCCATTTTCCCGGTCGGACGGTAGGCCGCAAACTCGGGGTCCGTGCCCAGTTTCAGCGACGCGTGATGGCGGTCCATCTGCCAGCGCAGGAAGGCGTAGGCCTTTTCGATGGACAGTCCGGCATCGCCCTGCTGCGCGCGAACCACCGATGGCCAGGCTGCCATCAGCAAGGCGACGGCGAGCGATACCCGGCGCCCGACCATCATCCATCGACCCAGGGTCATGAGCGCTTCTCCATCGTGTCGGACGATTAGATCACCGGACACGGCCGCTTGCAGCCGCGGATGGCGTCGGGCAAGGGACGGCGCATGACGGGAATCGTGTTGTCCCTGCTGGCCGCCGCGGTCTATGGCGCCGGCGATTTCGTCGGCGGCCTGGCGGCGCGCCGTGTCTCGGTGCTGTTCGTGGTCGGCATCGGCCAGGTCGTGGGCCTGGTCGGCCTCGCGGCGCTGTCGCTCGTGCTGCCGGCTGACCAGGTTCGCCCGACCGATCTGTGGTGGGGCGCGGCCAGCGGGCTGTCGACCGCCGTCGGCATCACGCTGCTGTACACGGCGCTGGCCACCGGGCGCATGAGCGTCGTGGCGCCGATCACCGCGCTTTGCGCGCTGGCGGTGCCGGTGGTCTTCGCCTTCGTCGTCGGCCTGGCGGTCGGCCTGCTGGCGGCGGCGGGGATCGGCGTGGCGGCGCTCGCCGTGGCGCTGATCAGCCGCGAGCCGGATCGCGCCGGGGCTTCGCAGACCGCTACCGCGCGCGCCGTGGCGCTGGCCGTCGCCGCCGGGCTGGGCATCGGCGTGTTCTACGTCACCATGGGTCGCACCGACCCGGCTTCGGGCCTATGGCCCCTGGTGGCGGCACGCGGCGCGTCGACGGCGCTGTTCACCCTGGGTGCGCTGGTGAGCCTGCCGCGCTGGCGGCGGGCTGCTGCGCCGGCGGCGCTGCTGTGGCAATGGGCGGCGCTCTCCGGTCTGTTCGACAGCGCGGCCAACGCGCTCTATCTGCTGGCCAGCCGCGAGGGCAACCTCGCGGTCGTCGCCACGCTGACCTCGCTCTACCCGGCCAGCACGGTGTTCCTGGCGGCGGTGGCGCTGGGCGAGCGGCTGCGGCTGGCACAGATCGCCGGACTGGGCCTCGCCACGCTGGCAGTGGTGATGATCGTGATGGGCCGATAAGGTCTGGCCGGGGAGCATGCGAGGCGGAGCCCGATGTGAGCAGCGCGAGCGGCACGGCGGTGAAGGGCGGTGGGCGCGATCTGCGTCTCGACTTCTTCCGCGGCCTGGCGCTGTGGTTCATCTTCGTCGACCACATCTACAACAACATCGTCAGCTGGTTGACGATGCGCAACTACGGCTTCAGCGACGCCACCGAAGTCTTCGTCTTCATCTCCGGCTACACCGCGGTCATCGCCTATAGCGGCATCATGGCGCGCAGCGGCTGGCTGCGTGCCGCCGCGCGCATCGTGCGCCGGGTCTGGCAGCTCTATGTCGCGCACATCGTGCTGCTGGTCGCCTTCATCGCCCAGATCGCCTATTTCGCGGTGAGCCACGACCGCAAGGCGCTGATCGCCGAGATGAACCTGCTGGGCCTGATGGAGGATCCGTTCAACACCTTCGTCGACGCCATGCTGCTGAAGTTCCGGCCGATCAATCTCGACGTGCTGCCGCTCTACATCGTGCTGCTGGCCAGCCTGCCGCTGACCTTGCCGGCGCTGCGGCGCTGGCCCTGGGCGGTGCTGGCGACCTCCCTGGTCCTCTACGTGCTGACCCTGATCTTCGACTGGAACCTGCCGGCGGCGCCCGGCGACAACGTCTGGTTCTTCAATCCCTTCGCCTGGCAGCTCGTGTTCT
>CAYNOF010001111.1:0-6054 GCA_964398335.1 uncultured Rhizobiaceae bacterium | reverse complement strand
GAGCCCGAGGCCAGCCTGCTGAAGCAGTACAAGGCGCTGATGGGCACCGAGAAGGTGTCGCTGGAGTTCGCCGACGATGCGATCGACGAACTGGCGCGGCTGGCGGCGGAGATCAACTCGTCGCTGGAGAACATCGGCGCGCGCCGCCTGCACACCGTGCTGGAGAAGCTGCTCGAGGAGATCAGCTTCACCGCCTCGGACCGCGGCGGCGAGACGGTGACGATCGACGCGGCCTATGTGCGCGAGCGGGTGAGCGTGCTGGCCAAGAACGCCGACCTCAGCAAGTTCATCCTCTGATGGCACGCCGCGCGCCCGCCGGCCGCACGGCCGCGACGCGCACGGCGACCTACGCGCACGTCGTCAGCCTGCCGACGCAGGCCGCCGGGCGCGTGGCCGAGATCGACGCCGAGGCCCGGCGCATCTCGGCCGGTCGATGCGGGCGCTGGAGCTCGCCCGGCACGCTGCATGTCGGCTTCGCCGAAGCGGCGCATCGCGACGCCTTCGTGCTGTGGCTGACACTGTCGGGGATCGAGTGCGGCTAAGCCAATGCGCTCGCGAGCGCGGCGGTGAGTTCCGCTTCGTCACCGGCGCGGATGAGCTGCGCGCCCGGTGTATCGGCAGGCAGGCCGCACTCCTCGGAGCACAGCACCGGCAGGCCGCGTGCGAGCGCCTGCAGCAGCAGGCGCGGGCGATGCTCGACGAAAGCCGGCAGGACGACGCAGCCGACGCCGGCCCAGGGGTCGCGGCGATCGGCCGGGGAGGCGTCGACGCCCGACCAGAAGCCGGCACCTTCGCTCGCCTGTCCCAGCACGCGCACCGGCAGGCCGAGCGCACGACAGGCGGCGCGCACCTCATAGGCGCCCTTGCGGCCCAAGGCGGAGGCGGGGAAGAGCACCGCGCGAGATGGTGCCGATGGCGCGGCGGCAGGGCGCGTCGCCGGCATCGACCAGTCGAGGCGCTCGACTGCCGCGTCGTACTGCGCCCGGCAGTAGCTCGCGACCGCCGCGTGCGGCGTGACGAGGGCGTGGGCGCCACGCAGGCCAGCGTCCTCCGCCGCCATCACTGCAGCATCGGCGCGGAAGTCTCCCAGCGTGGGCGACTCGGGATGCAGGGCGTGGGCGCGATCGAGCTGGGCATGCAGCATGGCCAGCGGCGAGCGGTTCAGCAGCACGGTGTATTGCCGCCCGCCGAGCACGCCGGCCTGCCACAGATGCGGCAGGAGGTTGAGCGAGATCACCAGCCGATCCGCTTCCGGCGCGAGCTTGCGCGCGTAGGCAGCCGCCAGCAGGCGATCGAACCGCAGCAGGCCGCGCTGCCGCGCCGCGCCCTGCGCGCCGAGCAGGCGTGTTGCCAGGCCGCGTGCTGTCGCGAGCATGGCATGTTCGCGGATCCGCCCCTCGGTCGCGGACCAGGCATAGGCCGCGCGGCCGCGACGCTTGCCGTCCATCGGCAGCAACACCTGGTCGCCGGTGCGCGCCTGCTGGCCCAGCCAGCGGTCGAACTCCGGCCAGACCTCGTCGAGCAGCCAGGCGGTGTGCCCGGCCCGCGCGACCGGCGCGATGTACTCGACACAGTCGCGTTGCTCGCAGCCGATGCAGTCGTGGGCGTGGTCCGATACGCGACGGACGCTCTGCTCCACGCGCGCCGGCTCGCACGCGCGCGGCGCGCGAGCCCGCAGCCGCACGTGCAGATGCGTCGCGTCCAGGCTGACGTCGAGCACGCAATCGGACGTCGCCCGGAAGCGCAGGTCGACGTAGTTCCAGAAGACGGTGGCATCGAGCCCGCGCTCGGCGAGCGAGCCGGGGACGATCTTCGAATGCGCGTGACGCTCGACGATCTGCATGCCGGCGTCGAGCGCGGCGGCATAGAGCGCGTTGGAGAGTTGGCACAGGCCGCCGCCGGTGCTCGCCACCATGCAGCCCTCGCGCAGCTCGCGGCCGGCCACATAGCCGCGCGCATGCGTGGGCCGGCCAAGCGCGCGCCAGAAGCTGAACATCGTGCCGGCCGGAACCATGAGTCCATTCAGCCGGCGCGCCGCCACGCGCAGGTTCTGCACCTTGCCGGCGGTGAGCTTCCATTCGGCGCCGGCGCCTGCCGCGTCTACGCGCGCCAGATGCCACAGGGGCGTGTGCGAGGCGCCGATGATGGCCGGCCAGTCGGAGGGTTGCGCGAAGGCGTGGGCGAAGGTCTCGCTCGTCCCGAGGTCGCGCAACGCGCGACGCAGACGCAAGCCGTTGGCGCGAAACGCGAACCAGGCGCGCTCGGCGCGCGAGCCGAAACGCTGGCCGAGGGCCGACGACACGCGCGCCGTGACGCGTGGAGCCAGCGGGGGGTCTATGAAACGTTCAGTCACGGCTGTCCCGGGCCAAACGGGCCCTCGGCACAGAGTAGCCTATTTCGCCGCGTGCCCTAGAAGCAGAACAGCGAGCCGATATCCAACAGGATCGCGGCGCCGCGTTCGGCCCAGAGCCACGCCGCCAGCACCGCGACGCCGATCACCGGCGCGCCAAGCGCGATGAACAGCGCCCGGGTCGACGGGTTGGCGGTGTCGGGACTGGCGTCCATGGCCGGACTATGGGCTCAGGCCGGTTGGGCGGCAAGCACGCGCGGCACCGGCCGCTCGCGGATCGGGAAGTTCAGCGCCGCGGCGATCAGCCCGAGCGCGACGGAGATCCACCACATCAGGTCGTAATTGCCGGTGAGGTCGAACAGGCGCCCGCCGCCCCAGCCGCCGACGAAGCTGCCGACTTGGTGGCTCATGAACACAATGCCGGAGAGCATCGCGGCATAGGCCGGGCCGAAGATGTACATCACCAGCCCGTTGGTCAGCGGGATCGTGCCCAGCCACAGGAAGCCCAGGGTCGCGGCGAACAGCAGCACCGAGGCGCCCGACAGCGGCAGGACGAGGAACAGGATGAACGACAGCGAGCGCAGCAGATAGAGCAGCGCCAGCATGTCCTTGCGCTGGTGCCGGCCGCCCAGCCAGCCCCACAGGATGGCGCCGACGATGTTGGCGAGGCCGACCAGGCCGATCGCCCAGCCGCCGAGCTCGGCCGGCGAGATCGCCTTGCCGAACAGGTCGAGCCCGACGCCCTTGTCGGCGATGTAGGCCGGCAGGTGCAGGCCGACGAAGGTGACGTGGAAGCCGCAGACGAAGTAGCCGATGGTCAGCAGCCAGAAGGCGCGCGTCGCGAAGGCCTCGTTCAGCGCCTCGCGCGCCGACTGCTTGCGGCCGGCGGCGGCGACCGGCGCGGCCGATCTGGGCTGGCGCAGCGCCCAGGCCAGCGGGATGGCGGCCAGCGAGACCAGGGTCAGGACGTAGAGGGTGAAATGCCAGTCGCCGTAGCGGTCCTGCAGGATCGAGGCGAACGGCACGATGGCGAACTGGCCGAAGCTGCCGCCGGCGGTGGCGATGCCCAGCGCCAGCGAGCGCTTGTTGGCCGGCGCCATGCGGCCGACCGCGGCCAGGATGGTGGGGAAGCTGGCGGCGGCGATGCCGAGGCCCGAGAGCACGCTGCCGGCGATCAGGCCGAAGCTGCCGGTGGCGATCGAGACCACGAACAGGCCGACGACGTTGGTCGCGGCGCCGATGGCGACCACCTTGGCGGTGCCGAAGCGGTCGGCGAGCCCGCCGACGAAAGGCGAGAAGACGCCCATCAGCAGGGCGGCCAGCGCGTTGGCGAACGACCAGACCTCGCGGCCGATATGCAGCTCCGCGGCGATCGGCTTCTGGAAGATGCCGAAGCTCTGGCGCGCGCCCAGGCCGATGGTCAGGATCAGGCCGCCGCAGAACACGGCGATCCAGAAGTTGCGCTGCTGCGTGCTCATCAACCGATACTCCTCGGGCACCCCGCGGGGCCGGCAATCTGACGGCCGAAGGGTGCATATACAACTATGTCCTGCTCGCCTACCCGTGAGGCGGATTTGTGCGAAGCCTAGCGAGGGGTGGAAATGGCCCGAATGACAAACTTCGCGTAAATTCTGCCGTGCCCTTCGCTCGCCGGCGGCCATGTCACGAGTAGCGCGTTCCGTCAGTTGCCTGGTCCTTGCCCTGCTGGCGCTGACGGCGCCGGCGGCGGCGCAAGGCGTGCCGCGCGTCGAGGACAAGCCCTGCTGGTTCAAGCCGCCGGCCGGCGAGCAGGCGCGCTGCCTGATGCTGATCGTGCGCGAGAACCGCGAGATCGAGGGCGGCCGGTTGCTGCGCCTGCCGGTGGCGATCCTCAAGGCGCGCAGCTCGGCGCCGGCTGCCGACCCCGTGCTGCATCTCTCCGGCGGTCCGGGCGACTCGCCGCTGGCGGCGACGGAGCCGGGCGGCGACGCGATGAACGACGGCGACTGGTGGAACAGCACCGCCGAGCTCAGGCGCCGGCGCGACTACATCATCATCGGCCAGCGCGGCGCCAAGCTCTCGGAACCGGAGCTGCGCTGCGAGGAGCCCGACGTCGCGCGCTCCACCCTGACCCGGGCGGGCCGCCCCGGCGAAGCGCTCGAACGCGAGCGCAAGGCGATGGCGCGCTGCGCCCAGCAACTGACTGCCGCGGGCATCGACCTGGCGCAATACAACACGCTGAACCTCGCCGACGACGTCGCCGACCTGGTGCAGGCGCTGGGCCTGCGCCAGGTCAATCTGCACGGCGTCAGCTACGGCACGCGCTGGGCGCTGGAGGTGATGCGCCGTCATCCGAAGCTGGTGCGCTCGGCGGTGCTCGACGCGGTCTATCCGCCGCATATCGTCGCCGACGACGACGAAGGCGACATCGTGCACGGCACCTTCACGCGGCTCTATGCCGATTGCGCCGCCGATGCCCGCTGCGGCCGCCGCCACCCGCATCTGCGGGCAAGGCTCGAAGGCCTGATCGAGCGCATGGAAGCCGAGCCGGTGACGCTGAAGCTCGATCTCACCGACGGCAAGGCCGAGGTGGCGATGACCGGCGGCAAGGTGCTGCTGACGCTCCTGCACATGATGCGGCTGGGCGGCACCGAGATCGGCCGCCTGCCCTACGTGATCGACCGCACGATCCGCGGCGACTACGTGCCGCTCAGCTTCTACGCCACCGATCTCGAGGAGAGCGAAGGCGGCCTGGCCGATGACGGGCCGCCGGAGATGGGCGGGCTCTACAACGCCGTGGAGTGCCGCGAGAACAGCCTGCTGGTCAACGCCGGGACCCGCCGGCGCAGCATCGAGACCAACGGCATCTACGGCCTGGTGGCCAAGCTCAACACCGCGCCCGAGACCTGCGCCGTGTGGGGCGTGCCGCCGGCGCCGGCGGCGCAGCGCGAGCCGGTGCGCAGCGCGATCCCGACCCTGATGCTGAGCGGCTCCTACGACTGGCTGACGCCGCCGCACTGGGCCGCCGACCAGCTGCGCTACCTCGACAATGCCCGCCACATCGAGTTCCGCGCGCTGGGCCACGCCGCCACCGTGCACGGCAATTGCGCCGCGCGGCTGGTCGACTACTTCACGCTCTACGCCGATCCCAAGCGCCTGCCGTCCTGCATCGACCGCAACGGCCCGCCGGCGTTCATCGACAGCCTGCGGCGGTGACGCCTACGGCTTCCAGCGCAGGAAGTTGGCGATCAGGGTCAGCCCGGTGCGCTGGCTCTTCTCGGGATGGAACTGCGTGCCCGCCATGTTGGCGCGGCCGACCATCGCCGTGAGCTTGCCGCCGTAATCGGTGCGCGCCAGCACCGTGTCCGGGGACTGGGTGCGCAGCTCGTAGGAATGGACGAAGTAGGCGTGGTCCCCGGGCGCGATGCCGGCGAGCAGGGGATGCGCCGGGGCGAGGTCGATCAGCTCGTTCCAGCCCATGTGCGGGATCTTCAGGTGGCGGTCGGCCGGCGTGATGCGCACCACGTCGCCCTTGATCCAGTCGAGGCCCAGATGCGTGCCGTACTCGACGCCGCGCGTCGCCATCAGCTGCATGCCGACGCAGATGCCGAGGAACGGCTTGCCGCGCTCGACCACCTCGCGCTGCAGCACCTCGACCATGCCTGAAACGGCGTAGAGCCCGGCGCGGCAATCGGCGAAGGCGCCGACGCCGGGCAGCACGATGC
>CAYNOF010001110.1:0-1230 GCA_964398335.1 uncultured Rhizobiaceae bacterium | reverse complement strand
TGGCCATGGTCCTGATCATGGTCTTCCGGCCGCGCGGCCTGATCGCCCATCGCGATCCCACGGTGCGCCTCAATCCCGGCGGGAGCGGGCATTGACCGCACCGCTGATCCGCGTCGAGCCCCTCACCATGCGCTTCGGCGGCCTGGTGGCGGTGGGCGACGTGTCGTTCGACGCCCAGCCGCGCCAGATCACGGCCATCATCGGCCCCAACGGCGCCGGCAAGACCACGGTGTTCAACTGCATCACCGGCTTCTATCGGCCCACGGTCGGCCGCCTGGCGCTGAGGCACGAGGGCGGCGAGTTCCTGCTCGAGCGCATGCCCGGCCACCTGATCGGCCGCCTCGCGCGCGTGGCGCGCACTTTCCAGAACATCCGCCTGTTCCCGGCGATGAGCGTGCTGGAGAACCTGCTGGTGGCGCAGCACAACCGGCTGATGCGCGCCTCGGGCTACACCGTGCTCGGCATCCTCGGAATCGGCGGCTACGCCTCGGCCGAGCGCGCGGCGATCGACAAGGCACGCGGCTGGCTCGATCGCATCGGCCTGCTGCAGGACGCTGACCGGCCGGCGGGCGAGTTGCCCTATGGCAGCCAGCGTCGCCTGGAGATCGCGCGCGCGATGTGCACCGACCCGGCGCTGCTCTGCCTCGACGAACCGGCTGCCGGCCTCAACGCCCGCGAATCGGCCGAACTCAACGCGTTGCTGGTCTCGATCCGCGACCAGGACGGCGTGGGCGTGCTGCTGATCGAGCACGACATGAGCGTCGTCATGACGATCTCGGACCATATCGTCGTGCTCGACTACGGCCGCCGCATCGCTGCCGGCCCGCCCGCCGAGGTCCGCGCCGACCCCGCCGTGATCCGCGCCTATCTCGGCGAGGAGGAGACGGCGCATGGCTGAGCCGATGCTGCGCGTCGAGGGCGTCGAGACCTTCTATGGCGCCATCCAGGCGCTGCGCGGCGTCGACATCGAGGTGCGCCGCGGCGAGATCGTCACCCTGATCGGCGCCAATGGCGCGGGCAAGTCGACCCTGCTGATGACCATCTGCGGCTCGCCGCGCGCGCGCGCCGGCCGCATCCGCTTCGAGGAGCGCGACATCACCGGCCTGCCGACGCACGAGATCTTTCGCGCCGGCGTGGCCCAGGTGCCGGAAGGCCGGCGCATCTTCGCGCGCATGAGCGTCTACGAGAACCTGCAGATGGGCGCGACCTTCGGCGATCCGGCGCATTTCG
>CAYNOF010001109.1:0-1511 GCA_964398335.1 uncultured Rhizobiaceae bacterium | reverse complement strand
CGATCCCGGTCGACGGCGGCTATTCGGTGCTGGGCTGAGGCGTCAGGGCGCCGGACGGCGCGGCGAGGCGGGCCGCGGGAAATACAGCGGGTTGTTGCGCAGGCTGGCGGCGCGCTCGGGGATCGACAGCGCCCGCAGCTGGCCGAAATAGACCAGCTGGCGGGCCGAGCTCTCGTCGTCGTAGTCGGCCCGCAGCCAGCGGCCGGCCTGCGCCATGTCGCCGGAGATGCCATAGGCCAGCGCCAGGTTGGAGCGCACGCGCGGCGAGCTGCTGGTGATCGGCGTCAGCGTGGCGATGGCCTCGTCATAGAAGCCGCCGATGATCAGCGACAGGCCGAGGTTATTGCGCGCCGGCACGAAATCCGGTGCCTTCTCGCTGGCGGCCTTGTAGGCCGTGCGCGCCGCTTCGTGGCGTCCCATCAGGTCGAGCGCCACGCCGCGGCCGTTCAACGCCCGCGGATCGTCCGGCGCGTTGTGCAGCGCCAGATCATACTGCGCCAGGGCGAGCTCGGGCTGGTCGAGCGCGATGAACACCGAGCCCAGCCCGCGCAGCGCGTCGGGGTGCGAGGGCGAGAGCTTCAGCGCGTCCTGGTAGGCCGCGACCGCCTCCTCGTAGGCGCCCAGCTCGACCATGGCGCCGGCCTGGCCGATGATCGGCTCGATGGCGCCGGGCCGCATCTCGCGCGCCTTGCGGTAGATGTTGAGGGCGTTGATCGAATCGCCGCTGCTGCGTGCGCCGTCGGCCAACCGCATCACTGCATCGTAATTGCCCTCGGTGAACACGTGGCCGGTTTCGCCGCCGGCGCAGGCGGTGAGGGTGGTGAACACGAGCGCAGCAAGGAGCGCGCGGGCGCGGTTGGCTGTCAGGATGGCAGTCATTGGGTCCGGCGAAAGGGGGGAAACCGGCTCTTTTCTGTTGTTTCTCTAGACATTATAGGACGTTTTTCATCAACAAGCCAGCCCCGACGGGCGCCCTCTTGCAACCGGCCGGCAATTAGCGTGTTGATGGGTCCTCGCCCAGAGGAGGCCGACATGGGCCGTTCCGCCTCGATCCCCCTCGCCGCGCTGCGCCAGCCGCCGCAGCCTCTGGCCTTCCGCTTCGCCGCCGACCGGGAGGTGCCGAACAACCCGCGCCTGCCGCTGGTGATCTACCGCGGTGCGCTGCGGCTCGACCCTGCCTTCGATCCTGCCGCGATCTTCGAACAGGCCTTCGCGGCCAATGGCTGGGGCTCGGGATGGCGCAACGGCATCTATCCCTTCCGCCATTTCCATACCCGCGCGCACGAGGTGCTGGGCATCGCCCGCGGCCACGCCCGCGTCGAGTTCGGCGGCGCGGCGGGCGAGCAGCTCGAAGTCGGTCCGGGCGACGTGGCGATCCTGCCGGCGGGCACCGGGCACAAGCGGCTGGCGCAAAGCGGCGACCTGCTGGTGGTGGGCGCCTATCCCGAAACCGGCGGCTTCGACCAGAAGCGCGCCGGCGAGATCGAGATTGCCCGGGCACTGGCCAATAT
>CAYNOF010001108.1:0-2689 GCA_964398335.1 uncultured Rhizobiaceae bacterium | reverse complement strand
CCTTGTTGTTGGCGATGATGAAGGCGGGCTGGTTGTTGGCGAGCGCCGCACGCGCCAGCGCGGCGAGCAGGCGGCGCGTGTCAGGGTCCTCGTCGATCAGGCGGTTGAACGGGAAGTAGTGCTCCTTGGCTTCCTCGTATTTCAGGCCGGGCTTGAGGTTCCAGCGTACGATCAGCGGGCCCGTTGGCGCGTCGTCTCCGTCGAGCACGCGCAGCGCGTTCGCCTGACGCTCGACGCCGGGCATGCGGTCGTGCAGGCCGATCACGTAGCGCACGCCCTGCTCGCGCAGCAGGCGCATCAGGCGCGGGGTCAGGAATTCGGGGTTGCGCAGCTCGACGGCGTAGAGCGGCTTCAGGCCGCGCACCTCGCGTGGCAGCATCCCGAGGAAGAGGCCGAGGCGTTCAACCCAGGCCGCGGGATCGGCGAGCATGTCTCGTGGTGCGGGGGAGAACTGGAAGACCAGCGGGCCGGCGCGCTGGCCCAGGCCTTCGATCGCCGGGCTGATGAACTTGTCGAGCGCGATGTCGGCGTCGAGGAACCAGCGGTTGGGTGCGCGGCCGCGGCCGTCCTCGGCGCGCACCACCGCGTCGGTGATCAGCGCCGGCGCTTTCACCAGGAAGCGGAAGTCAGGTGGCACCTGCAGCGCATAGGCCGCGAACTCGTCGGCCGACATCGGCGAATAGAAGCTGCGGTCGATGCCGACGGTGCGAAACAGGCCCAGCGCGCTATAAGCCGGCAGGCCGTCGCGCGACAGCGACGGCGCAGTGTGCTGGCCTTGCCAGACCAGTCCCTGCCAACCCGGGAACGACCAAGAGGACGTGCCGAGATAGACTCCGGCGGGCACTGTACGACGCAGCGGTGAACCTTCGGCAGGCGCCGGCTTGCCGCTGCCGCGGCGCACCGGTGTCGTGCCGGCGAGGAACGACGTCTGCATCACTGGGACCGCCGGCATCCCGCCGGCTCATAAGATGCCGGCGGAACGCCAGCTGTCCCAAAGACGCTCACACCTCCTCCACCTGCTCGACGCCTGGGGTGCGGCCGATCTGGTCGCGGATGCCGGGGGCGATGGCGTAGCCGCCGGGCAGCGCCATCTCGACCTCGGTCTCGTCGTCGAGCGACATCAGCAGGCGGACCTGGCCGCGGCCGCCGGGCTTGCCGATGATCTCCTTCAGTCGGGAGAGCGCCAGCGTGTCGTTGAGCGTGATGCGCAGGCCGGCGGCGGCGTGGACCACGGCGTCATCGAGCTTCTCGATGCTCTGCGCCGTGAGCTTCACCTGCTCGCCGTCGAGGCGGCCGTCGCACGAGACGAGCAGCGCGTTGCCGGGCTGCAGTACGTCGCGTTTGGCGCCCAGCAGCTCGCTGAAGACGGTGATCTCGAAGCTGCCGGCCTGGTCGGACATCGAGACGAAGGCGAAGCGGCTGCCGCGTGCCGAGGTGCGCTCGCTCTTGTCGACCACCGTGCCGGCGAGCTTGATGCGCCCGCCGCCACCATTGGCCAGTCGCGCGGTGATCTCCGCCGACTGGATCACGCCCAGCCGCTTGAGGCTGCGGTCGTAGGCCGCCAGCGGATGTGAGGAGAAATAGAAACCGATAGCAGCGAACTCGTGCTGCAGCCGTTCCATCGCCGACCAGTCCGGGATCTTGGGCAGGACCGGCCGGCGCTGCACCGTGTCGTCGCCGAACAGGCCGCTCTGGTTGCTGCCGCGCGATTCGGTGGTGGCCTGCGCGTGGCGGATCAGGCTCTCGATCGCGGCGAAGGTCTGGGCGCGGTTCTTGTTCAGCCCGTCGAAGGCGCCGGCGCGTACCAGGCTTTCGAGCAGCCGCTTGTTCAGCACGCGCCCGTCGAGCCGCTCGGCGAAGTCGAACAGCGACTCGAAGCGGCCGCCCTCGCTGCGTTTCTCGACCAGCCGCTCCATCGCGTCGCGGCCGACGCCCTTCACCGCGGCGAGCGCATAGCGCACCGCCTTCTTGCCGTCGGCGGTCGTCTCGACGGTGAACTCCGACGTCGAGTGGTTCACGTCGGGCGGCAGCAGCTCGATCTTCAGCCGGTCGAGCTCGCGGCGGAACAGCGCCAATTTGTCGGTGTTGCCCATGTCGAGCGTCATCGACGCGGCGATGAACTCGACCGGGTAGTTCGCCTTCAGGTAGGCCGTCTGGTAGCTCACCAGCGCGTAGGCGGCGGCGTGGCTCTTGTTGAAACCGTAACCCGCGAACTTGTCGACCTGGTCGAAGATCGAGGAGGCCTTGCCGGAATCGACGCCGTTCTTCACCGCGCCGTCGACGAAGGTCTTGCGCTGCGCCGCCATCTCGGCGGCGATCTTCTTGCCCATGGCGCGACGCAAGAGGTCGGCGCCGCCCAGCGAATAGCCGCTGAGCACCTGCGCGATCTGCATCACCTGCTCCTGGTAGATGATGATGCCGTAGGTCTCCTCGAGGATCTCCTTCAGCATCGGGTGCAGGTAGTCGACCGGCTCTTCCTTCTGCTTGCGCTTGATGTAGCTGGGGATGTTCTCCATCGGGCCGGGGCGATAGAGCGCCACGACGGCGATGATGTCCTCGAAGCGGTCGGGCCTGAGGCGGCGCAAGGTGTCGCGCATGCCGCTGCCTTCGAGCTGGAACACGCCCGAGACATCGCCTTTGGTCAGCATCTGGTAGGTCGGCTTGTCGTCGAGCGGCAGCGCAGCGAGGT
>CAYNOF010001107.1:0-1167 GCA_964398335.1 uncultured Rhizobiaceae bacterium | reverse complement strand
CATCGCCGACCGCATGCTCAGCCCGCTGTTCTGCCTGCGCGCGGGCAAGCGCTACGATGCGGCCGCGCCCATTCTGCCGCAGGCCGTCGCGGCGTAGTCATCGGCCATAGCCCTCGGCTGCCGGGGGATGCTAAGACGCCGCCGAACACAGAAGCGCTGCGGCGGAGGGAAAATCATGGTCGCGCAGATCGGGCATTATGTCGGCGGCAAGGTCGTCAACGGCAGCAGCGGCCGCACCGGTGACATCACCAATCCGGCGACCGGCGAGGTCACCGCCAAGGTCGCCTTCGCCTCGGTCGAGGAGATCGACGCCGCCGTGCAGGTGGCCAAGAAGGCGCAGCTCGCCTGGGCGGCGACGCCGCCGCTGCGCCGCCAGCGCGTGATGTTCAATCTCAAGGGCCTGATCGAGAAGCGCCTCGACGATCTGGCGCGGCATCTGTCGCTCGAGCACGGCAAGACCTTCGACGACGCCAAGGGCGAGGTCGGCCGCGGCTTGGAGGTCGTGGAGTTCGCCTGCGGCATCGCCCACCACATGAAGGGCGATTTCACCGAGCAGGTCGCCTCGGACATGGACACCTGGTCGATCCGCCAGCCGCTGGGCGTGGTCGCCGGCATCACGCCGTTCAACTTCCCGATCATGATCCCGTGCTGGATGGGCGCGATGGCCGTGGCCTGCGGCAACGCCTTCATCCTCAAGCCGTCGGAGAAGGATCCCAGCGCGCCGATGCTGCTGGCCGAGCTCTATGCCGAGGCCGGTGCGCCCGCCGGTATCTTCCAGGTGCTCAACGGCGACAAGGTCGCGGTCGACGCGCTGCTCGAGCATCCCGACGTGCCGGCGATCTCCTTCGTCGGCTCGACCGCGATCGGCGAGTACGTCTATCACAAGGGCACGGCGATGAATAAGCGCGTGCAGGCGCTGTGCGGTGCCAAGAACCACATGGTGATCATGCCCGACGCCGATCTCGACCAGGCGACCGACGCGCTGATCGGCGCCGGCTACGGTGCTGCCGGCGAGCGCTGCATGGCGATCTCGGTCGCGGTCGCCGTGGGCGATGTCGGCGACAAGCTGATCGCCAAGCTGGCGCCGCGCGTGTCGGCTCTCAAGATCGGGCCGGGCCTCGATCCGCAGTCGGAAATGGGCCCGCTGGTGACGCGCCAGCATCGCGA
>CAYNOF010001106.1:0-8056 GCA_964398335.1 uncultured Rhizobiaceae bacterium | reverse complement strand
ACCTATCTGCCGGTCGAGAAGAGCGGCCTGATCGACCTCGACAAGCTGCGTGCGGCGGTGACCGACAAGACCGTGCTGGTCTCGGTCATGGCCGTGAACAACGAGATCGGCGTGATCCAGCCGCTCAAGGAGATCGGCAAGATCTGCCGCGAGAAGGGCGCCTTCTTCCACACCGACGCCGCCCAGGCGGTGGGCAAGATCAAGCTCGACGTCGAGGAGATGAACATCGATCTGATGTCGATTTCCGGGCACAAGATCGATGGGCCCAAGGGCATCGGCGCCTTGTATGTGCGCCGCCGTCCGCGCGTGCGCCTGGTGGCGCTGATCAACGGCGGCGGCCAGGAGCGCGGCTTCCGCTCGGGCACCCTGCCGACGCCGCTGTGCGTCGGCCTGGGCGAGGCCTGCGCGATCGCGATGAAGGAGATGGACAGCGAGGCCGAGCGCCTGCGTGGCCTGCGCGACCGCTTCCTCAGCAAGCTGCAGGAGCGCCTGCCCGAGATCTACGTCAACGGCGACCTCGAGCAGCGCATCCCGGGCAACCTCAACATCAGCTTCGCCTTCGTCGAGGGCGAGTCGCTGATCATGGGCATCAAGTCGCTCTCGGTGTCGTCGGGCTCGGCCTGCACCTCGGCCTCCTTGGAGCCGAGCTACGTGCTGCGCGCGCTGGGCGTCGAGGAGGAGATGGCGCACACCTCGCTGCGCATCGGCTTCGGCCGCTTCACCACGGAGGCGGAGATCGACCGTGCGGTCGACGACATCGCCCGCCACGTCACCAAGCTGCGCGAGATGAGCCCGCTGTGGGAGATGCACCAGGAAGGCGTGGACCTGAAATCGATCGAGTGGGCGGCGCACTGAGTCGCGCTTGACCGGCGCGCCGAGACCACCGACATAGACCGCGAAGGAGTTAGACCATGGCGTACAGCGACAAGGTCGTCGACCATTACGAGAACCCGCGCAATGTGGGCTCGCTCGACAAGAACGCCGAGGATGTCGGCACCGGTCTGGTCGGCGCACCGGCCTGCGGCGACGTCATGAAGCTGCAGATCAAGGTCGGTATCGACGGCGTCATCGAGGACGCCAAGTTCAAGACCTTCGGCTGCGGCTCGGCGATCGCCTCGAGCTCGCTCGTCACCGAGTGGGTCAAGGGCAAGACGATCGACGAGGCCGAGACGATCAAGAACACCGAGATCGCGCAGCATCTCGCGCTGCCGCCGGTGAAGATCCACTGCTCGGTGCTGGCCGAGGACGCGATCAAGGCGGCGATCGCCGACTATCGCGCCAAGGCGGCGAAGAAGCAGGACGAGCGGCCGAAGGCGGCGGAGTAGGAGTCATCGCGATGGACGCCGGGACGCACACGCCCCCGCCTGCACCGCCGGCCGCGCCGCCCGCTGCGGCCGCCAGGCCGCGCCGCCCGCGCCCGCAGCTGATGAAGCTGACGGACGCCGCCGTCGAGCGCGTGAAGGCGCTGATCGAACAGCGCGGCAAGCCCACGGCCGGCGTGCGCATCGGCGTGCGCACCAAGGGCTGCTCGGGCCTGTCCTACACGCTGGAATACGCCGACGAGCGCGGGCCGAAGGACGAGGTCGTCGAGACCCAGGGCATCACCATCCTGGTCGACCCCAAGGCGACGCTGTTCCTGATCGGCACCGAGATGGATTACGTCGAGGAGAAGCTGAAGACCGGCTTCGTCTTCCGTAACCCGAACGAGAAGGGCCGCTGCGGTTGCGGCGAGTCCTTCCACGTCTGACCGAAAGGGCCGCGAGGGCGCGGCGCCATGTCGGCAGAACACGCATCCATAGCGGCGACGCAGGCGCCGGCGTGCTGGTCGTGCGGCCAGCCGCTCGAGTCTGGCGCGCCGTTTTGCGCCGCCTGCCAGGCCGTGCAGCCGCCCGGCCGGATGGACCACTTCGCGCGGCTCGGGCTGTCCCGCGGCTACGTCGTCGACCTGGCGGCGCTGGATCGCGCGTACTTCGCCCTGCAGCGGCGCCTGCACCCCGATCGCTTCGCACGCAAGCCGCCGCGCGAGCGGGCGATCTCGCAGCAGCAGGCCGCGGCGCTGAACGAAGCCTATGAGACGCTGAAGAATCCCATCCGCCGCGCACGCTATCTCGCCGAGCAGATGGGCGTCGAGCTGCCGGGCGACGGCCGCACGATCGACGATCCAGAGCTGCTGATGGAAGCTATGGAAGCGCGCGAGGCGCTGACAGAAGCGGACTCCGCGGCCGAGGTTCAAGCGTTGGAACGCAAGTCACGCGACGATCGCGCGGCTGCGATCGAGGCGCTGTCCGACCTGTTCGCCAAGGCCGATCACGCAGGCATCCGGCGTGCGATCTTGCGCCTTGCCTATCTCGACAAATTCGTCGAAGAGGCCCGCGCACGTCGCCTCAACCTGGGAAGCGCAGGGCCATGACCCTGATGGACATCCACGAGCCGGGCCAGACGCCGCTGCCCCACGAGGGTGAGCGGGGCCTCGCCGTGGGCATCGACCTGGGCACGACCAACTCCGTCGTGGCGGTCTCGCGCGAGTCGGTGCACGAGGTGCTGCGCGACGAGCATGGCGACGGGCTGGTGCCGTCGGTGGTGTTCTACGGCGACGGCGACCAGGTGATCGTCGGCAAGGAGGCGCAGGCGCATTTCGCCGACAAGCCGGAGTCGGTGGTGTCGTCGATCAAACGCCTGATGGGCCGCGGTGCCGCGGATATCTCGGGCATCTCCGGCAAGCTGCCCTACGTAATCGACCCGTCGACCGCCGAGGGCGGCATGGTGAAGGTGCGCGTCGCCGGCCGCGCGCGCTCGCCGGTCGAGATCTCGGCCGACATCCTGCGCGCGCTGAAGACGCGCGCCGAGGTGGCGCTGGGCCAATCCGTCGAGCGCGCCGTGATCACCGTGCCGGCGTATTTCGACGACGCCGCACGCACCGCGACGCGCGATGCCGCGCGGGTGGCCGGGCTCGAAGTGCTGCGCCTGGTGAACGAGCCCACGGCGGCGGCGCTGGCCTATGGCCTCGACAAGGGCGTCGAGGGCCTCTACGCGATCTACGATCTCGGCGGCGGCACCTTCGACCTGTCGCTGCTGCGGCTGGAGAAGGGCGTCTTCCAGGTCCTCGCCACCGGCGGCGACGCGGCGCTGGGCGGCGACGATTTCGATCGGGCGCTGGCCGAGCGGCTGAAGGTCGAAGTCGACAGCCCCAGCGCCGTGCGCCGCGCGTTGCTGGCCGCGCGCGAGGCCAAGGAGAAGCTCACGACCGAGGACAGCGTCGTGGTGCTGTCGCAGACGGTGTCGCGGCAGGATCTCGAGGCGGCGATCGCGCCGCTGATCAGGCGCACGACGGATATCTGCGTGCACGTGCTCTCCGACGCCGGTGTCGGCAACGAGGAAGTGCAGGGTGTCGTGCTGGTCGGCGGCTCGACACGGGTGCCGGCGGTGCGTCGCGCCGTCGAGCAGGTGTTCGGCCGGCAGCCGCTCAGCGACATCAACCCCGACGAGGTGGTCGCGGTCGGCGCGGCGCTGCAGGCCGAGGCGTTGACCTCGGGCTCGGATACCTTGCTGCTCGATGTCACGCCGCTGTCGCTGGGCATCGAGACCATGGGCGGCATCGTCGAGAAGGTGATCCCGCGCAACACGCCGATCCCCGTGTCGGTGGCGCAGGAGTTCACCACCTACCAGGACGGCCAGTCGGCGATGGCGATCCACGTCGTGCAGGGCGAGCGCGAGCTGGCGCCGGACTGCCGCAGCCTGGCGCGCTTCGAGCTGCGCGGCATCCCGCCGATGACCGCCGGCGCCGCGCGCATCCGCGTGACGTTCAGCGTCGATGCCGATGGCCTGCTGACCGTGTCGGCGGAGGAGAAGACCACCGGCGTGGTGCAGCGCGTCGAGGTCAAGCCGACCTACGGCCTCGACGAGGACGAGTTGGCCGACATGATCTACGACAGCCTCGAGCACGCCGAGGATGACATGGCGCGCCGGCTGCTGCAGGAATCGCGCGTCGAGGCGCAGCGTCTGGTGCAGGCTTTGGATTCGGCGCTGGTCGCCGACGGTGATCTGCTCGACGCGGCTGAGCGTGCGGCGCTCGCTCAGGCGCGGGCGCGGGTGCTGGGCGAAGTGGCGGGCGAGGACCGCGAGACGATCAACGCCGCGTCGCAGGCGCTGGAGGAGTTGTCCAAGAGCTTCGCCGAGCGGCGGATGGATCGCGGGATTCGCAGTGCGCTGTCGGGCGTCTCGGTCGACAAGCTGGCAAGCAGGATGGGGAAGTGATGCCCAAGATGGTCTTCATCGAGAAGAACGGCAATCGCAAGGAGGTCGACGCACCGCTGGGCCTGTCCGTCCTGGAGATCGCGCACCGCAACCACATCGATCTCGAAGGCGCCTGCGAGGGCTCGCTGGCCTGCTCGACCTGTCACGTCATCGTCGATGCCCAGTGGTACAAGAAGCTCAACGAGGCCAGCGAGGACGAGGAGGACATGCTCGACCTCGCCTTCGGCCTGACCCACACCTCGCGCCTGGGCTGCCAGATCAAGATGACCGAAGAGCTCGACGGCCTCACCGTGCGGCTGCCGGCAGCCACCCGGAACATGATGGTCGACAAGTAGGGGGAGGGTGGAATGCCCAAACTGCGCTGGACCGACACCCGCGACATCGCGATCGAACTCGAGGAAGCACACCCCGAAGTTGACAACGTCAACTTACGCTTCACCGACCTGCGCAAGTGGGTGCTGGCCCTGCCCGACTTCGACGACGACCCCAACAAGTCGAGCGAGAAGATCCTCGAGGCCATCCAGATGGCCTGGATCGACGAACGAAGCTGAGCACGCGCCCGAGAAATGTCGCAAACAAGTCATACCAAATGACGGGGCAGGAAGCGGGGAAGTTCATGCTCATCGGCATCGGCGGCGCCGTCCGCCTGGGATTGGCGCTCGGCCTGGCGAGCGCCCTGTTGGCGTGCGGGCCGCAGCAGAGCGCGTCCTATTCGCGCGGTGAGTTGCAGCGCGCCGGCACCGTGGAGACCGGCCAGATCGTCGCCATGGAGGACGTGCCGGTCAGCGGCACGTCGTCCGGCATTGGCCAGGTGGGCGGCGGGGTTATCGGCGGCGTGGCCGGCTCGGCGATCGGCAGCGGCCGCGGCTCCATCATCACCGCCGTGATCGGCGCGGTGGGCGGCGCCTTCGCCGGCGACGCGGTCGAGCGCGGCGTGACCTCGGGCAGCGCGACCCGGTTCTACGTCCGCAAGGAAGACGGCAGCGTGATCAACGTGGTGCAGACCAACGAGGCGCAGTTGCGCGTCGGCGATCGCGTGATGATGCTGGAAGGCGGCGGCAAGCTGCGCCTGAGCCGCGAAGCCACCTCGGCCGTCCGCCCGCAGTAGAGGGCTTGCCCGGCGCCGCCCGAGGCGTATATCGGCGCCATGAATGCACTCGGCATCGACAAGCCGCCGTCGCGCACCCGGGTGGTGGTCGCGATGTCCGGCGGCGTCGACTCCTCGGTCACCGCGGCGCTGCTCAAGGAGCAGGGCTTCGACGTGGTCGGCGTGACGCTGCAGCTCTACGACCAGGGCGAGATGGCCAGGCGCAAGGGCGCCTGCTGCGCCGGCCAGGACATCTACGACGCCGCGATGGTGGCCGAGCGCATCGGGGCGCCGCATTACGTGCTGGACTACGAGAGCCGCTTTCGCAGCGACGTCATCGACCGCTTCGCCGACTCCTACGTGCGCGGCGAGACGCCGATCCCCTGCGTCGCCTGCAATCGCACCGTGAAGTTCCGCGATCTGCTGTCGCTGGCGCGCGACCTCGACGCCGATGCGCTGGCCACCGGCCATTATGTGCGCCGCACAGTCGGCGCCGGCGGGCCGGAGCTGCGTCGTGCCGTCGATGCGGCCAAGGACCAGAGCTACTTCCTCTACGCCACGACTCGCGCGCAGCTCGACCTGCTGCGCTTCCCATTGGGCGGCATGCGCAAGCCCGAGACACGGGCGCTGGCCGAACGCTTCGGCCTGGCGGTGGCCGACAAGCCCGACAGCCAGGACATCTGCTTCGTGCCCGACGGCGACTATGCCGGCGTGGTGGCGAAGCTCAGGCCCGAGGCGGTGGAGCCGGGCGAGATCGTCGACCGGGACGGCACGGTGCTGGGCCGCCACGACGGCATCATCCGCTTCACCGTGGGCCAGCGCCGCGGGCTGTCGGTGGATCGCGTCGGGACCGACAACGAGCCGCTCTACGTCCTGCGCCTCGACGCCGAGCAGCGTCGCGTCGTCGTCGGCCCGCGCGCCGCGCTGGCGCGCGCCGAGATCATGGTCGACGACGTGAACTGGCTGGGCGAGGCGCCGCCGCCGGCGGACGGGCAGGCGGTGATGGTGCGGCTGCGCTCCAGCCAGCCGTTGCGGCCGGCTACGGTGCGCCACCGCGAGGGCGGCTGGCAGGTGCGCTTCGAGCAGCCGGAGTTCGGCGTCGCGCCGGGCCAGGCCTGCGTCTTCTACGAGGACGATCGCGTGCTGGGCGGCGGCACGATCCTGCGGGCTTGACCTCGCGCCTCGGGAACATTACCAAACCGGCGCCCATGGCTGGGTAGCTCAGCTGGTTAGAGCACGGCACTCATAATGCCGGGGTCGGCGGTTCAAGTCCGCCCCCAGCTACCATTTTCCAAGACCCCCGATTTCGGCCGAATCGGGGGTCTTGCTTCATCTGGCGGGGTTTCATGAGCGACAGCCGTCACGTCACCGATGTCGTGGTCGTCGGCGCAGGCCCGGTCGGCCTGTTCGCGGTCTTCGAGTGCGGCATGGTCCGGCTGAAATGCCACGTCGTCGACGCGCTCCAGGACATCGGCGGCCAGTGCACCGCGCTCTATCCCGAGAAGCCGATCTACGACATCCCCGGCCACCCCCGGATCGACGCCGCCGATCTCGTGCGCGCGCTGGGCGAGCAGGCGGCACCCTTTGCACCGGTCTTTCATCTCGGCCAGACCGTCGATCGCTTGGAGAAGCAGGGCGACGGCACATGGCGCGTCACGACATCGAAAGGCGCCGAGATCGTCGCCAGGGCCGTGCTGATCGCCGCCGGCGTCGGCGCCTTCGGTCCCAACCGGCCGCCGCTCGCAGGCATCGAGCGCTACGAAGGCGGCGCCGTGCAGTACTCCGTCAAGCGCCGCGAGGATTTCCGCGGCAAGCGCGTGGTGATCGCCGGCGGTGGCGACTCCGCCGTCGATTGGGCGCTGTCGCTCGCCGATGTCGCCGAGCGCATCATGGTGGTGCATCGCCGGCCGAAGTTCCGCGCCGCGCCCGACAGCGAGGCGAAGCTCAAGGCGCTGGCCGAGTCGAATCGGCTCGACCTCGTGATTCCCTACCAGCTCGATTCGCTCGAGGGTGACGGCCGCGCGCTGAATGCCGTCATCGTCGCCACGCTCGATGGCGCGAAGAAGCGGCTCGAAGCCGACACGCTGCTGCCGTTCTTCGGCCTGGCGATGGAGCTGGGGCCGATCGCCGATTGGGGGCTCGATCTCGAGCGCAGCCTGATCACCATCGATCCCGCGACCTGCGCCACCAATCTGCCGGGTGTCTTCGCCATCGGCGATATCGCGACCTATCCCGGCAAGCTGAAGCTGATCCTCTGTGGCTTCAGTGAAGCGGCGATGGCCGCGCGCGCGATCTATCCGCTGGTGCATCCCGACACGCCGCTGCACTTCGAGTACTCGACAACGTCAGGCGTGCCTGGTGCGGCGCAATAAGCGATCGTTCGCAGATGCGATGCGGCCAGAAAGTGGCGCCAAATAAGGAGTTTCACGCGCTCGAAACTTTTTTGGCGCAAAGTGATTTTCCTCTTTGACTTCGCGATGCCCACCCCCTTATAAGCCGCCTCCGCGACGGGCGGCAACGCAGCGACGCTGGGTGCGAGAGCACCTCGAACGGACCTCAGGGTTCGTTGCTTTTTGACAAGTATGGATGGGAAGGGATGCGCTGGCGGCGGCGAGGATGCTGTCGCGAGCGCATTGGATGAATAGCGTGCACCGTGGTGTCGGTGTCGTCGGGGAGTGAGTATCCGGCGGCGTCGGTGACACAGTTGCTATGCGT
>CAYNOF010001105.1:0-6379 GCA_964398335.1 uncultured Rhizobiaceae bacterium | reverse complement strand
CTCAACAGCTGGCCGGACAACGCCAACCTCGACAAGGCGCGCCGCCTGCTGTGGCCGATCAAGCAGAAATACGGCCAGAAGATCTCCTGGGCCGACCTGATGATCCTCGCCGGCAACGTCGCGCTCGAATCGATGGGCTTCAAGACCTTCGGCTTCGCCGGCGGCCGCGCCGACGTCTGGGAGCCGGAAGAGCTCTACTGGGGGCCCGAAGGCAGCTGGCTGGGCGACGAACGCTACAGCGGCGAGCGCCAGCTGCAGGAGCCGCTGGGCGCCGTGCAGATGGGCCTGATCTACGTCAACCCGGAAGGACCGAACGGCAATCCCGATCCGGTCGCCGCCGCCCGCGACATCCGCGAGACGTTCCGGCGCATGGCGATGGACGACGAGGAAACCGTGGCGCTGATCGCCGGCGGCCATTCCTTCGGCAAGACGCACGGCGCCGGCGATCCGTCGCTGATCGGCCCGGAGCCGGAAGGCGCCGCCATCGAGGACCAGGGTCTCGGCTGGAAGAGCAAGTTCGGCACCGGCATCGGCGCCGATGCCATCACCGGCGGCCCGGAAGTCACCTGGACGCAGACGCCGACCAAATGGAGCAACCTCTTCTTCAAGAACCTGTTCGAGAACGAATGGGAGCTGACCAAGAGCCCGGCCGGCGCGAAGCAGTGGCGGGCGAAGAACGCCGAGAAGACCATCCCGGACGCCTTCGACCCGGCGAAGAAGCATGTGCCGACGATGCTGACCACGGACCTCTCGCTGCGGATGGACCCGGCCTACGAGAAGATCTCGCGGCGCTTCTATGAGCATCCGGACCAGTTCGCCGACGCCTTCGCGCGTGCCTGGTTCAAGCTGACGCACCGCGACATGGGCCCGATCGCGCGCTACCTCGGCCCGCTGGTGCCGAAGGAAAAGCTGATCTGGCAGGACCCGATCCCGGCGGTCGATCACAAGCTGATCGACGCCCAGGACATCGCCGCGCTGAAGGCGAAGATCCTCGCCTCGGGCCTGTCGGTGTCGCAGCTCGTCTCGACCGCGTGGGCATCGGCATCGACCTACCGCGGCTCCGACAAGCGCGGCGGCGCGAACGGCGCGCGCATCCGCCTGGCGCCGCAGAAGGACTGGGAGGTCAACCAGCCGGCGCAGCTCAAGACCGTGCTGCAGAAGCTGGAGGCGATCCAGAAGGAGTTCAGCACCGGCGGCAAGAAGGTGTCGCTGGCCGACCTGATCGTGCTGGGCGGCGCCGCGGCGGTCGAGAAGGCCGCCAGGGATGCCGGCATCGACGTGACGGTTCCGTTCACGCCCGGACGCATGGACGCCTCGCAGGACCAGACGGATGTCGACTCCTTCGCCCCGCTCGAGCCGGCGGCCGACGGCTTCCGCAACTATCTCGGCGGCAAGCAGGTCATGACGCCGGAGGAGGCCCTGGTCGACCGGGCGCAGCTGCTGACCTTGTCGGCGCCGGAGATGACCGTCCTCATCGGCGGCCTGCGCGTGCTCGGCGCGAATGCCGGCGACTCCAGGCACGGCGTCTTCACCGCGAAGCCCGGCACGCTGACCAACGACTTCTTCGTCAACCTGCTGTCGATGAGCACGGCGTGGCAGCCGACGGCCGACGACCTCTACGAGGGCCGCGACCGCAAGACCAACACGCCCAGGTGGACCGCCACCCGCGTCGACCTGATCTTCGGCTCGCATTCGCAGCTGCGCGCGCTGGCCGAAGTCTACGCCTGCGCGGATTCGAAGGAGAAGTTCGCCCGGGACTTCGTGGCGGCGTGGGCCAAGGTGATGGATCTCGACCGCTTCGACCTCAGGTGACGGAAGCATCCGGCCGGGCGGCGGCGGGTCGAAACGGCCTGCCGCCGGTCCCGGCTTTTTATCGCCTCCTTCAATCGAAAAAATCGATGTTGAGAACGATTCTTATCAATTAGTCCGAACCACAAGCCTCGCCTACATCTGGGCAGCCGGACACGGCTGCCATTTCCAGCGAGAGGACAATCCAAATGCTTACCATCGGCGACAAGATGCCGACCTTCGACCTCAAGGCGGTGGTCTCGACCGAGCCCGCCAAGGCCTTCACCCAGATCTCGTCGCAGACCGATGCCGGCAAGTGGCGCGTGATCTTCTTCTGGCCGAAGGACTTCACCTTCGTCTGCCCGACCGAGATCGCCGCCTTCGGCAAGCTCAACAGCGAGTTCAACGACCGCGACGCGGTGATCTACGGCGTCAGCACCGACAGCGAGTTCGTGCATCTCGCCTGGCGCCAGAACCATGCCGACCTGAAGTCGCTGCCGTTCCCGATGCTGGCCGACATCAAGCGCGAGCTGTCGCAGGCCTTCGGCATCCTCGACAAGACCGAGGGCGTCGCCCTGCGCGCGACCTTCATCGTCGACCCCGAGGGCGTGATCCGCTTCGTGTCGGTCAACGACCTCAGCGTCGGCCGCAACCCGGCGGAGGTGCTGCGCGTGCTCGACGCGCTGCAGACCGACGAGCTGTGCCCCTGCAACTGGCAGAAGGGCGAGGACGTCCTGCGTCCGGCCGCCTGACGCCTGCCTTCACCCGGCGCCGCTTCGCGCGGCGCCGGATCGGCGTCCATCCCGAGGAGTTCACCATGTCGCTCGAAGCCCTGAAGAGCGCGCTGCCGGACTATGCGCGCGACCTCAAGCTCAACCTGTCGTCGCTCGCCGCCGACGTTTCGCTGACGCCGCAGCAGCGCGCCGGCACCTTCGTTGTCTCGGCCCTCGCCGCGCGCAACGCCGCGGTGACGCGTGCGGTGATGGCGGAATTCGGCCCGCAGCTTTCGCCCGAGGCGCTCAACGGCGCGAAGATCGCCGCGTCGATGATGGGCATGAACAACATCTACTATCGCTTCGTCCACCTCGTCGGCGGCGACTACAAGACCCTGCCGGCCAAGCTGCGCATGACGGCGATGGCCAGGCCGGGCGTCGAGAAGGTCGATTTCGAGCTGTGGTCGCTGGCGGTCTCGGCGGTCAACGGCTGCGGCATGTGCCTCGAAGCGCACGAGCACGAGCTGCGCAAGACCGGGCTCGGCGCCGAGCAGATCCAGGCTGCCGTGCGCATCGCGGCCACCGTGCACGCGATCGCCGCGACGCTCGACGGCGAGCAGGCGATCGCCGACACCCCGCTCGCGACCGCCGCGTGATCGAACGCTGCGCCGATCCCGCCGCAGCGCGAACCGCTCCGGCGGGATCGTGTGTGCCTACTTCGCCTTCAGGAAGTCGGTGACCTTCAGCAGCACGAACTCGTTGTCGTCGGGCCTGCCCAGCGCGCGGCCCGAGGAGAACGGCAGGTTGTTGTCGTTGCCGACGATGATGTGGTCGGCGTCGACGATCTCGACGTTCTCGATGGTGAAGAACGGGAAGGTCAGCCTGCCGTCCTTGCCGCCCTGGCGCGCCTTCTTGTCGGGATCGGCGATGTCCATCAGGTCGATGTAGCCGACCTTCTTCACGAAGCCCTCGCTGTCGGCCTGCGCGAAATCGACCTTGTAGATTCGCTTGAACTTCGCCGGCACGTTGAAGCAATCGGGCTTCGGCGCACCGCTGCAGGCCTGCGCCGGGTCGCCCTCGGTGTCGTCGCGCTCGATGATCAGGCCCGAATTCGCGTCGATCATGTTGAAGTCGCCGATCGCGTGACCGTTGGCTTCGAGCAGGTACTTGAAGCTGCGGCCGGTGTAGGCGCCCTTGGCCACATCGAACTCGAGGATGCGCAGGAACTGCCGGCCGTCCTTCATCTCCCAGCCATTGCTCGTCTCCGACCAGACCGGGCCCTCGAGCAGCGGATAGAGCAGCTTGCCGTCGGGCGAAGAGGCCATGCCCTCGAAACCCTTGCTGCGGCGGACCTCGAACTTCACCGGACCGGGCGCGCCCGGCATGGTGAGCGAGGGATTGTCGGGCGAGCGCAGCACCTTGCCGTCGAGCCTGGTCTCGTAGACCGCGAGCACCTTGCCGTCGCGCGTCGTGCGGATCAGGAACGGCCCGAACTCGTCGCCGAACCAGAGCTCGTTGCCGATCGGCTGGATCGACTCGATGTCGAAATCGGCGCCGGTGAGATAGCGCCGGGGCGTGTTCTCGTTGACGATCAGGAACGGCACCTTGCGGTCGGGGTCGTGCAGGAAGGTCGTGCTGATCCGCTCGACCTTGCCGGTCTTCCAGTCGGGCTTCAGGCGATGGACCATCAGCATCGCGTCGGGCGAGTTGGCCTTCGAGCCGAAGCCGTTGTCGGTCAGCACGATGTAGCTGCCGTCGCCCATGCGCTTGATGCCCGAGAAGCCCTGCACCGGCTGGCCGGTGAACGGCAGCTTGCCGCCGGTGGGACGCGGCGCGGCGCGGTCCGACAGCGCCGACACCGCGGCCACGCTGTTGGGCGCATCGACCCGCTTGCCCGCCGTCGCGGCGTAGCGGCCGGAGATCTTCAGCTCCGGCGGCGCGTCGGCCGGCGGCTGCACCAGGGTCATCGCCGGCAGGATCGCGTGGCCGGCCAGGGCGGCGGGAAATTGCTGCTGCGCCTGGACGGCAGCGCCCGACGCGACGGTCAGGAGCACGGCGATGGCTGCGCCGAGACTGGGACGAGGTGACATGACTGCGGGCTCTCCAAAACCGGATACCGCTTCCCTAGGCAGTCTTGGTTGCGCGGCCATGACAGTTGCGCTCGACGTTGCCCGCCGGACCCGTCACGCTGGCCTGCAAGCAGCCGGAGGGGAGCGCGCGACATGAGCGAGCCAGTGCGCATCGATGCGTCCGAGGACATCGGCGTCAACGCCTCGACCGAACCGTCGATCGGTGAGCTGATCGGCCGTCGTCTCGGCCGGCGCGACGCGCTGCGCGGATTGGCCGCCGCCGGCGCGGTGACGGCCCTGGCCGGCATGCCGGCGCAGGCCGCCGGACCGTCGACGCTGACCTTCCGCGAGCTGGCGCTGGGGATGGACGAGACGCATCACGTGCCGGAGGGCTACGAGGCGCAGGTGCTGATCCGCTGGGGCGATCCCGTCGAAGCGAACGCGCCGCCGTTCGACGCCGGCAGGCTCAGCGCCGCCGCCCAGGAGAAGCAGTTCGGCTACAATTGCGACTTCATCGGCCTGCATCCGCTGCCGCGCGAGAGCAAGGGCAGCGACCGCTTCCTGATGGTCGTGCACCACGAATACACCAACACCAACCTGATGTTCGCCGGCATCGGCGAGGGACGCGCGGCGCGGCTCAAGTCCGACAAGGCGCAGTGCGAGGTCGAGATCGCCGCCCATGGCGGCTCGATCATCGAGATCGCGCGTGAGGGCGGCGCCTGGAAAGTCGTGGACGGCAGCCGCTACGCGCGGCGCATCACCGGCACGACGCCGATCCGCATCTCCGGCCCCGCGGCGGGCGACGACAGGCTGAAGACGGGGACCGATCCCATCGGCACGACGGTGATCGGCATGCTCAACCAGTGCGCCGGCGGCGAGACGCCGTGGGGCACCTGGCTCGCCACCGAGGAGAACTTCAACTTCTACTTCGGCGGCGCCACGGACACATCGCCGAATCGCGAGCTCTTCAAGCGCTACGGCATCGCCGCCACCAGCGCCTACAACTGGATGAATTTCTTCGAGCGCTTCGACGCCGCGAAGGAGCCCAACGAGTCGAACCGGTTCGGCTGGGTGGTGGAGATCGATCCCTACGACCGCAACTCGATCCCGGTGAAGCGCACGGCGATGGGCCGCTTCAAGCACGAAGGCGCCACGCATGCCGTCGCGAAGGACGGACGGGTGGTCTTCTCCAGCGGCGACGACGAGCGCTTCGAGTACGTCTACAAGTTCGTGACCGCGAAGCCGTGGAACCCGACCGATCGTAACGCCAATCGCGACCTGCTCGACGAGGGCACGCTGCACGCCGCGCGCTTCGACGACGAGGGCAAGGTCACCTGGCTGCCGCTGGTCCACGGCCAGGGCCCGCTGACCGCGGCCAACGGCTTCGAGAGCCAGGCCGACGTGCTGATCAACGCGCGCAAGGCGGCCGACCTCTTGAAGGCCACGCCGATGGACCGGCCGGAGGACGTCGAGACCAATCCGGCGAACGGCAAGGTCTACGTCATGCTGACCAACAACAGCCGGCGCCCCGCCAATCGCGTCGATCGCGCCAACCCGCGGGCCAACAACAACCACGGCCACATCATCGAGATCACGCCCAAGGACGGCGACCACGCCTCGACCGAAGGCACCTGGACGATCTTCCTCGCCGCCGGCAAGCCGGGCATCGACGCCGGCACGCGCTATCATCGCGCGATCTCGGAGAACGGCTGGTTCTCCTGCCCCGACAATTGCGCCTTCGACAGCAAGGGCCACATCTATATCGCGACCGACGGCGGACCTTCAGCCGCGGGCATCGCCGACGGCATC
>CAYNOF010001104.1:0-1509 GCA_964398335.1 uncultured Rhizobiaceae bacterium | reverse complement strand
GCAGGCCGTTGCCGATGCCGTAGCACACCGCGAACATCACCGCCGCCCACGCCGCCCCGCCGCCGATCAGCAGGCCGATGAAGGCCAGCGGCATCACCGAGGTTGAGACGAGGCCCGTGATCGTCGACGGATAGCGGCCGCCCAGCAGGAATTCGATGATGCGCGCCGAGGCCTGGATCGGCGCGCTGAGCGTGGCGATGAACACCGCGGTCGTCGGCGGCAGGCCGCCCGCCTTCAGCAGCTCGATGATGTTGAGCGCCACGCCCCAGGAGATCATGCCGGCGAAGGAAAGCGTGGCGGCCAGCAGCCAGAAGGCGCTGGCGCGTGCCGCCGGCGGCAAGCCTTCCTGCGGCGACGCACCGCTCGCCGACAGGCGCACCGGAATGCGCCGGCCGAGCACGGCGAAATGGATCGGCACGCAGACCAGCAGATGCAGCGCGGCGAATGCCAGCGTGGTCTGGCGCCAGCCGATGATCGGCTCGAGCCAGCTCGCCAGCGGCCAAAAGAAGAACGACGGCAGGCCGGTGAAGAGCAGCATGATGGACACGGCGCGCCGCGCGTTCGGGCCGGCGACCTGGGCCAGCGAGGCCTGCGTGCCGGCGCCCAGCGACATGGGCGTGGCGAAGCCGATCAACGCCCAGCCGACGAAGTAGAGGATCGGCCCGTGCGCCTGCGAGATCAGCACCAGCGCCACGCCGATCAGCAGCGAGCCGACGACCATGATGGCGCGGCCGCCCAGCCGGTCGATGCGCCGGCCGACGCGCGGCGCCACCAGCGCGCTGCCCAGCAGCATCACCGAGATGCCGCCGAACAGCACCTCCATCGAGATGCCGATCGAGGGCGCCATCACCGAGCCGAGCACCGCCGGCAGGTGGAAGGTCGTGCCCCAGCCGATGATCTGCGTCACCGCCAGGCCGGCGACGGCACGACGCGACACGCCGTCGAGACGCTGCGGATCCGTTCCCTCGTTCATTGTCGCCCAGACTAGCGCAGCAGCGCCCAGGTCAGCTCATGCTTGTTGTGGTGCAGGTGGAATAGCCGACTCCCGGAAATGGCGGCGAAGGCGGAAGCCGTTTCGTGATCGGTGTCGCCCTGGAACTTGACGGTGCAGACGAAGTTGCGCACGCGGCCCTGCTCCATCCAGCGCCGCACCAGCGCCAGCAGCCGCGCCGGATAGCAGATGATGTCGCTGAACAGCCAGTCGACTGGGCCGACGCTGCGCGGGTCGAGCCCGAATGCGCTCTCGCTGCGCCAGCTCACACCCGGCATCGCAGCGACCTTGGGATCGAGCGGTGCCTTGTCGATCGCCAGCACCTCGGCACCAAGCGATGCCAGGACCCAGGTCCAGCCGCCGGGCGTCGCGCCGAGGTCGAGGCAGCGCGAACCCGGTCCCGGCCGCGCGCCGAGCCTCGTCAGCGCTTCCCAGAGCTTCAGATAGGCGCGACTCGGCGGCCCCTCGCGATCCTCGACGAAGGCGACCTCGCCATTGGGAAACGGCGACGAGCAACG
>CAYNOF010001103.1:0-6829 GCA_964398335.1 uncultured Rhizobiaceae bacterium | reverse complement strand
ACCAAGGAGCGCGCCGAGAACATGCTGTTCACCGCCGGCTATCTGTGGACCGCCTTCCAGTTCGGCATCAAGAAGGGCTCGGCGCCGATCAAGGGCTGGGCCGATCTCAAGGGCAAGGCGGTCTCGGTCAACAAGGGCACGCCTTACGAGACCTTGAGCAAGAAGATGGGCCAGGAGCACGGCTTCGACGTCCAGGTCTACGACACCCAGCCCGATGCGACGCAGGCCGTGCTGTCAGGCCGCGCCTACGCGACCTTGGGCGGCAACACCACCATCGTCTATGCCGCCAGCAAGAACCCGCAATTCGTCGCCGACCTCGAGCTCAAGGACACGCGTGCGCACTGGGCGGCGCCGGTGCCCAAGGAGAACGTCACCCTGCGCAACCAGCTGCAGGACGCGATCGACTGCATGAAGAAGGACGGCAGCCTGGTGAAGCTGTCGATCAAGTGGTTCGGCAAGGAGCCGGCGCCAGATGCGCTGGAGCGGGTGATCACGCCGGGCTACGGCGTGCCGGGCATGCCGGGCTACGATCCGACGCCGCATCCGCTGAAGTGCGGCTGATCGATCGGTCCTGAATGGCCAAGGCGATCGTCGAGGCGCGCGGCCTGCATAAGCATTTCGGCGCCCTTCACGTGCTGAAGGGCGTCGACCTGACGGTGGCCGAGCGCGAGCTGGTGTTCGTGATCGGCCCCTCGGGCTCCGGCAAGTCCACCTTGCTGCGCTGCCTGAACCGGCTGGAGGAGCCCAGCTCGGGCAGTATCGTGGTCGACGGCATCGACCTGCTCGATCCGAAGACCGACATCAACCATGCGCGCCAGCGCATCGGCATGGTGTTCCAGTCGTTCAACCTCTATCCGCACATGACGGCGCTGGGCAATGTGACGCTGGCGCTGCGCAAGGTCGCCGGCAAGTCGCGCGCCGAGGCCGATGCCATCGGCCGCAAGGCGCTGGAGCGGGTGGGGTTGGCCGACCGCGCCGGTCACACGCCGGGCCAGCTCTCCGGCGGCCAGCAGCAGCGCGTCGCCATCGCGCGCTCGATCGCGCTGGAGCCACGCGTGATGCTGTTCGACGAGCCGACCAGCGCGCTCGATCCGGAGCTGGTGGGCTCCGTGCTGGGCGTGATGCGCGACCTGCGCGACAGCGGCATGACCATGGTGGTGGTGAGCCACGAGATGGGCTTCGCGCGCGCCGCGGCCGATCGCGTGCTGTTCATGGACCACGGCGTGGTGGTGGAGCAGGGACCGCCCGCGGCGATCTTCGAGAACCCCAGCCACGAGCGGACCCGCGCCTTCATCAGCCAGATCCAGCGGCATTGACCATGTCGAAGTGGGACAAGTTCCTCGACACGTTCTTCAACGCCAGGGTGATGGAGAAGTACCTGCCGGACATCCTGTCCGGCGTGGTGGTGACCATCGAGCTGGCGGTGCTGATCGTGATCTCGGGCCTCGCCTCGGGCCTGGCGCTGGCGCTGCTGCGCAGCCTGGGCGTCCGGCCGCTGAACTGGCTGATCGTGTTCGTCGTCGACCTGTTCCGCTCGCTGCCGCCGCTGGTGATCATCGTGCTGATGTATTTCGGCCTGCCGGCGGCCGATATCTCGCCCTCGGGATTCGTCTCGACCTGGATCTCGCTGGCCCTGGTGCTGATGTCGTTCTCCGAGGAGATCTTCTGGGCCGGCATCACCTCGATCCCCAAGGGCCAGTGGGAGGCGTCGCGCTCGACCGGGCTGTCCTATGGCCAGACCCTGATCAATGTGATCCTGCCGCAGGCGCTGCGGCTGACCATCCCACCCCTCACCAACCGCACCATCGCCATCACCAAGGGCACGGCGCTGGGCACGGTCGTGGCGGTGACCGAGATCCTCGGACAGGCCTCCTCGGCCGTGTCCAACAGCTACAACCCGTCGCCGCTGATGATGGGTGCGGCCGCCTACATCGTGCTGTTCCTGCCCGTGGTGGTCATCGGGCGCTGGATCGAGACCAGGTTCGCATGGAAGCGCTGATCCAGAGCTTCTTCAACGCCGAGATCGCGGCGGCGGCCATGCCGATCGTGCTGGCCGGCCTGCTCAACACCATCCTGCTCTCGCTACTGGTGGTGCCGCTGGGCCTGCTGGGTGGCCTGATCCTCGCGCTGTTGGCCAATGTCCGCCATCCGCTGGTGCGCTGGCCGCTGATGGCCTGGGTCGATTTCTTCCGCGCCTTCCCGCCGCTGGTACTGCTGGTGCTGCTGTTCGCCGGCCTGCCGTTCGCAGGCCTCGAACTGGGTGGCTTCGCCTGCGTCGCCATCGCCTTCTTCCTCAACACCGGCGCCTACTACGGCGAGATCCTGCGCGCCGGCATCGACTCCGTACCCACGGGCCAGATCGAAGCCGCACGTTCCACCGGCCTCTCCCGCCTGCAGGCCATGGCCTACGTCGTGCTGCCGCAAGCGATCCGCAACGTGCTGCCGGACCTGATGTCCAACACGCTGGAAGTGGTGAAGCTGACCTCGCTGGGCAGCGTCGTCGCCGTGCCCGAGCTGCTGTTCCAGGCCCGCCAGGCGCAAAGCGTCACCTACAACCCGACGCCGATCGTCATGGCCGCGGTGGTCTACTTCCTGATCCTCTGGCCGTTGGTGCGCCTGCTCAGCCGCCTGGAGAACCGCGCGCTCGCGGCACGACGCTAGAATTTCGCAAGCACTCGGGCCACGATGCGCGCCGCCGCGCAGGAGTTGCCCGTGACCGACCCCGACCGTTTCAGGTATTCGCCGATCATCGAACGGCCGAAATGGACGCTGCCGAACGACGCGCGGGTCGCCGTCTGGGTGGTGCCGAACATCGAGCACTACGAGTACGTGCCGGCCGAGGTGCGGGTGCGCGATCCGTGGCCGCGCAGTCCGCATCCGGACATCCTGGGCTATGGCGGGCGCGACTACGGCAACCGGGTCGGGCTGTGGCGCATGTTCGAGGTCACCGATCGCTACGACATACGCTGCACCGTCTCGCTGTCGCTGTCGGTGATCGAGATGTACCCGGAGATTCTCGAGGCGATGGAGGCCAGGCGCTGGGAGTACATGAGCCACGGCCTGCTCAACACGCGCTACCACTGGGGCTACAGCGAGGAGGAGGAGCGCGCGGTGATCGCCCATTGCCAGGAGATCCATGAGCGCTGCACCGGGCGCAAGCTGCGCGGCTGGTTCTCGCCGGCGGTGTCGTTCACCCAGCACACGCCCGACCTGATCGCCGAGGCGGGCATCACTTACTATTGCGACTTCTATCACGACGATCAGCCGACGCCGCTGAAGGTGCGCAAGGGCAAGCTGATCTCGATCCCGTACTCGATGGATATCAACGACGCGATGATCTATCGCCAGCCTTTCGAGGCCGAGGAATTCGCGCGCATGATCGTCGACCAGTTCGACACGCTGTACCGGGAGGGCGCGACCCAGCCGCGCGTGATGTGCATCGCGCTGCATCCCTACATGATGGGCGCACCGCATCGCGTGAAGCATCTCGATCGCGCGCTGGCCTATATCCGCTCGCACAGCGACGCCTGGATCACCACCGGCGAGGAGATCGCCGACTGGTACATCGCCCACGGCATGGCGGCCTATCAGAAGCACATCGGCGCGGAGGCCTGAGCATGCCGGCACCGATTCCCGCGGGCATGGACAACCCGCATTACGACTATTCGCCGATCGATCGCCGCAAGCCGATTCGCTGGCCCGGCGGCAAGCGCATCGCCTGCTGGGTGATGCTGCATCTCGAGCACTGGGAGCTTTCGCCACCGAAGGACGCCAGACGCGACCCGCGCTACGTCGGCGAGTTCGGCTCCTACGAGCCCGACTACCGCACCTGGACACAGCGCGAATATGGCAACCGCGTCGGCATCTTCCGTGTGCTGGAGCGGTTCGACCACTATGGCATCCGCGCTACGGTGGCGATCAACGCGCATGTCGCGGCAACCAATCCGTACCTCGTCGAGCAATGCACGAAGCGCGGCTACGAGTTCATCGGCCATGGCAGCCACGCTACGCGCATGCTGACCTCGAAGCTGGGCGAGGAGGAAGAGCGGGCGGAGATCGAGGGCGCCCTGCGCGCCGTCGAGCGGGCCACCGGCAAGCGGCCGCGCGGCTGGCATGGCCAGGATTACGGCGAGTCGGCGCGCACACCGGCGCTGCTGGCCGATGCCGGGCTCGACTACGTCGCGGACTGGCCCAACGACGACCAGCCCTACGCGATGAAGATCGGCAAGCCGGCGCTGGTGTCGCTGCCGACGCAGCCGGAATGGGACGACGTGCAGCAGCTGTGGCTGCGGCGCGTACCGAGCTGGCGCTATCCCGACATCGTTGCCGAGGCCTTCGAAACCCTGCACGCGGAGCAGGGGCGCAGCTTCTGCCTCGCCGTGCATCCCTGGCTGATGGGCATGGCGCAGCGTATCCGCTACCTCGACGAAGCGCTGCGGCGCATCGCGACGTTCGACGATGTCTGGCAGGCGACCGGCAGCGAGATCGTTGACGCCTTCCGAGACCAGTAGCGATCCGTTCTTCGTACAGGCTGACGACGGATGCGCGGTCGCGCATCGAGCGCTCGCCGCCGCTGGTCGCGGCTTAACTGAAGCGTTCCCAGGCGGATTGGCGCGAGACGCCGAGCGCCGCACCGATCTGCGCCCAGCTCACCTCGCGCTGGCGCAGCACGTCGACAACCCACTGAAGCTGATTGCCCTTGCCCTGGATGGTGTCGTCGATCGGCTGCAACCGCTGCAGCAGCCGCTCCGTCGGCAGCTCATCGGCGGGTGGCGACGACAGCTTTGGCGGCTTGTCGGCGATGTACTGATTGCAGAGATCGACGCACTCGTCGCAGATGTAGATCGACGAGTGGCCGGCGATCAGCTTCTTCACCTCGTGCTGCGACTTGAAGCAGAAGGAGCAGAAGAGGGGGTGTGCCCTGTCGCGCGACCTGCCGAACATGCGGGCCTCCTTCGAGATGTCAGGCATTTCCTGACAGTCAGGTAATTCCTGACAGAAACCGGGTCAAGCGCTCGTTGAGGTTCGCGCCCGACCTTGCCATAGTGCGCCCCTTCGCGGCCGCCACGTGCGGCCGTAACTCATTGAAGAATCAGGATTTGTGATGACTCCCGCGCGTACCATCCTGCCCGGCACCAAGGCTTCGGTGAGCGGCTACGTGGCGGCCATGCCGACCTCGCGCATCGGCGATGTCGCCAGCCTGGGCCGTGGCGACCCCGACGTGATCCCGCTGTGGTTCGGCGAGGGCGACCTGGTGACGCCGTCCTTCATCATGGACGCCGCCGAGAAGGCGATGCGCGCCGGCCGCACCTTCTACACCTGGCAGCGCGGCATCCCCGAGCTGCGCGCGGCGATCGCGAAGTACCAGAGCGAGCTCTACGGCATCGCCTGCGCCGCCGACCGGATCACGGTCACCAGCTCGGGCATGCAGGCCATCGCGCTCGCCAGCCAGCTGATCTTCGATGCCGGCGACAACATCGTCGTCGTCTCGCCGGTATGGCCCAACATCACCGCGGCGGTGAACATCACCCGCGCCGTGGCCAAGCCGGTGACGCTCGATCGCGCCGAGGATGGCCGCTTCTCGCTCGACCTGCAGAAGGTATTCGACGCGGTCGACGAGCGCACGCGGGCGATCTTCGTGAATTCGCCGGGCAATCCCACCGGCTGGATGATGCCCAGCGAGCAGCAGAAGGCGCTGCTCGACTTCGCGCGACAGCGCGGCATCTGGATCATGGCCGACGAGGTCTACACGCGGCTGGTCTACAACCGCCCCTACGCACCGTCCTTCCTCGAGCATGCCGGTCCCGACGATCCGGTGATCTCGCTGCAGAGCTTCTCCAAGCCCTGGGCGATGACCGGCTGGCGCCTGGGCTGGCTGACCTCGCCGCACGGCTTCGGCGAGGAGCTCGCCAAGCTGGTGCAGTTCAACATCAGCGGCACCGCCGAGTTCATCCAGTGCGCCGGCGTGGCGGCCATCGAGCAGGGCGAGCCCTTCGTGAAGGAAATGGTCGAGCGCTGCCGTGCCGGCGGCGAGCTGGTCTACCAGCGGCTCAAGGCGCTGCCGCGCGTGCGCGTGGCGCGACCCGAGGCGGCGTTCTACGCCTTCTTCTCGGTCGACGGCATCGACGACAGCCTGAAGTTCGCCTCCAAGCTGGTGACCGATTACAAGGTCGGCATCGCGCCGGGCGTCGCCTTCGGTGCCGGCGGCGAGGGCAATTTCCGGCTCTGCTTCGCCTCGGGCGCCGACCGCCTGAGCCGCGCCATGGATCGCATCGAGGCAGGCATCAAGGCGAACTGACGTGCCGCAAGCTCCCGCCATCGAGGTTGCGCACCTGCGCAAGGAGTACGGCAAGATCGTCGCCGTCGACGATCTGTCGTTCACCGTGTCGGGCGGGGCGGTGCTCGGGCTGCTGGGCGGCAACGGCGCGGGCAAGACGACGACGATCTCGATGCTGCTGGGCCTGCTCGAGCCGACCTCGGGCTCGGTGAAGGTGCTGGGCATCGACATGCTGACGCAGCGCTTCAGGGCGTTGCCGCGCATGAACTTCTCCTCGCCCTATGTCGACCTGCCGCATCGCCTGACCGTGCAGCAGAACCTCGATTTCTACGGCCGGCTCTACGGTGTGCGCGACGTGAAGAAGCGGGTCGCCGAGATTTCCGAGACGCTGCTGATCCGCGACATGCTCGAGCGGCCGGCCGGCGCGCTGTCGGCCGGGCAGAAGACACGCGTGGCGCTGGCCAAGGCGCTGATCAACAGGCCCGATGTGCTGCTGCTCGACGAGCCCACGGCCTCGCTCGATCCCGACACCGCCGACTGGGTGCGCACGCT